>JALRLM010000316.1 GCA_023254435.1 Hydrocarboniphaga sp. | reverse complement strand
CGTATGCCGATCGCGGCGGCAAGTACCAGGGCCAGACTGGCGTCACGCTGCCCAAGACCTGATCATCTGCTGAGCCCGCGCCGCGAAGCCCGCGATCCGGCGCCACTCGCTTCACGCTCCGACCCCACGCGGGGCGTGGGGCCCGCGTCGCTACTCGTGTCGCCACCGCTTGCGGCAAGTACCAGGGCCAGACCGGCGTCACGCTGCCCAAGACCTAAGCCACCGTTCGCAGAGGCCGCCTGCAGTCAGCGATAACGCCGCAGAATCCGCTGGAAGAACTGGCTGTTGGGAATCTGCAGCATCGCCGCGGGTTTCAGCGAGCCCTCGTCGTGGACTTCCTCGAGCGTGGTGTAGATCAGGTTGATGTCGATGACGCGGCCCTTGGCGCCGGGCTTGTCGCTGGCTTCCACCAGTTCGATCTGGTCGCCGATGCGAAACGAGCCTGTCATCGCGATCAGCAGCGTGCAGAAGATGTTCGATAGCACGCTCCAGGCCGCGAAGAAGGCCACGGCGGCGACGGCGGCGAAGCCCGTGAACGCCGTCCACAGCACCGAACCCGAGACGCCGAAGCGGCCCAGCGCCATCAGCAGCGCGGTCAGGTAGATCAGAAAGCCGCTGAGCCGGCGCGTCATGAGGGTGACTTCGCGCGGCAGGTTGTAGCGCTGGCTCAGGCTCTGGATCAGCTGGCGCAGCAAGGTGCGCAGCAGCCAGGCGACGATCAGGATCAGCATCACTTCCACGCCCGGCACGATCACGTCGAGCCAGTCGCGGGTCCAGGCGGGCAGCAGTTCGATCAGCGATTTCACAGCGATGGGCGCGGCTATCGAAAACGGGCGCGCATTCTAACGGCAGCCGGCCCGGGGCTCTTCAGTTCGGTGCCGCCGCCTCGCGCTCGGCCTGCGCCAGCAACTGCGCAAATCGCGCGTCGCCGCGCAGCGAATCCCAGACCGGGCTATAGCGCAGGTCGCCGATATTGGCGCC
Organism: Hydrocarboniphaga sp.; assembly: GCA_023254435.1. Lineage (GTDB taxonomy): Bacteria > Pseudomonadota > Gammaproteobacteria > Nevskiales > Nevskiaceae > Hydrocarboniphaga. The sequence goes on along the minus strand of JALRLM010000316.1, from coordinate 2,409 downwards.
ATTGGGTTCGCGCAACAGGCGCGGCAGGCGTTGCAGCACCGATTCGGTGGCACCGGCCACGGCTTCGATCTGCGCCTGCATGACTTCGGCCTGCGCGCGCATGTAGCGATCGGGGCCGGCGAGTTCCACTGCGCGCCGGCCTTCGGCCAGGGCTGCTTCGTCGTTGCCCAGGCCGGCTTCGGTGAGACCGAGGTTGCCGGCGAGGCCGATGGTGTCGGCGCCCTTGGCGCGCAGGTCCAGCGCCAGCCGCCGCGATTCGACGAAGGCGTCGCGCGCCAGCTCCGGGCGATTCGCGAACATCTGTGCGCCACCGAGCAGGCTGTACAGCGACGGCAGCTGATCGCCGAAGTTATCGTCGTGCAGCGACAGCAGGCGCCGCGACAGGGCGATGACGCCGTCGTAGTCGCGCCGATACAGCTTCTGCTGCACGCGCGTCATGATCAGCTCGGGATCGTCGGGCAGCGCGTCGATGACCTGCTGCGCGGCGTCGAGATCGCCGGCGGCGCGATAGTAGTCGGCCTTCTGTGCGCGCAGCGCGGGACGATCGGGCGCGATCTCGATGGCGCGATCCAGCGCCTGCTGCGCCTGCGCGTAGTGGCGCAGCGCGCAATGGATTTCGGCGATGCCGGTGAAGTGGCTGAGGTTCTGCGGATCGAGCTGCGCCGCATTCTGCAGATGCTGCAGCGCTTCGTCCCACTTGCCCTGGCGGCGTTGCACGTAGGCGATGGCGGCGATGGCCTCGCCGCTGTTGGGCAGGCGTCGCGCGGCCTGCTCGAACGCCTCGACGGCGGCGTCGAAATCGAGCAGGCCACGGTAGTCGTAATAGCCACGCGCCAGCCAGGCTTCGCCGAGCTCGGGCTGCAGGCGCATGGCAGTGTCGGTCTCGTGCTTCATGCGCTGCAGCGACTCGGCGGTGCTGTCGAAACCGTTGAGATAGAGATAGCTGTGCACCACCACCAGATGCGCCCAGGCCAGCGCGAAATCCGGATCGGCCTTCACCGCGGCTTCGTAGTGGCGCTGCGCGCTCACGTAGCTGTCGAAGTTGTAGCGCGTCTCCTGGCTGATGCCGCGCAGATAGGCGTCGTAGGCCTCGGGGTTGCGCGTGGGCAGGTCGTTGAGCGCCTGGTGCTCCTGGCCGCTGAGCTTGGCGTTGAGCGCGGTGGCGATGGCCTGCGCCACTTCGCCCTCGACGCTGAAGATGTCGTCGAGACGGCGCTCGTAGGTCTCGGCCCACAGGTGCGTGTCGCTGGCGGCGTGGATCAGCTGCACGTTGATGCGCACGCTGTTGCCGGCGCGTTGCACGCTGCCCTCGAGCACGTTGGCGACACCGAGTTTCTCGGCGATCTCGGGCAGGTTGTCGGGATTGCTGGAATAACGCGCCGTGGAGGTGCGCGAGATCACGCGCAGCGCGCCGATCTTGGACAGGCGCGTCAGGATCTCGTCCTGGATGCCGAGCGCGAAATAGGCGTTGGACTTGTCGTCGGACAGGCTCTCGAACGGCAGCACGGCGATGGAGTTGTCGCCCGGTGCCGGGCCGGCCGCGCCGTCGCGGCGCGTCAGCAGGCTGGCCACCAGCACGACCACGGCCAGGGCGAGCACGGCGATGATCCAGCGATCGAGCCTGCCGCCCGTGCCGCGCGTCAGGCTGGCGTCGGCGGCGAGCTCGCTTTCGCGCACGAGGCCGTCGGGCGTCAGCTCGTAGAACCATGACAGCACGAGCGCGATCGGGGCGCCGAGCACGCAGGCGATCACCACCCAGCGCACGGCCCAGTCGGGCACTTCGAAGAACGGAAACACCTGCGTCGCCACCTGCACCACGAGCCAGGAGGCGCCGGCATAGAACGCGCCGACGCGCAGCACGTTGCGCCGCTTGAGTTGCTCCCAGAACGATGGACGGCTCACGCGATGGACGACCCGAGACTCGGCTTGAGCGGGTCAGTCTAGCCGATGGCCGCTGCTGCGGCGGCGGGCCGTGCTCAGGCCGCGCGCGATCTCGGCAGCAGCGCGGCCAGGGCCTCGGCGCGCGGCACGATCACCGATTCGCCACCGCCGTCGAGCACGGCGCGACGCAGGCCGATGCCGTAGACGCTCGACAGCGTCGAGGGCTCGAGCACGTGCTCGGGCGGTCCGCAGTCGATCAGCCGGCCGTGGTCGAGCAGGGCGATCTCGTCGGCATGGCGCGCAGCCAGGTTGAGGTCGTGCAGCACCACGGCCACGCCGTAGCCGTCGTGGGCCAGCTCGCGCGCGAAGCGCAGGATGAAATGCTGGTGGGCGATGTCCAGGCCCGCTTCGGGTTCGTCGAGCAGCAGGTAGGACGGCTGCTTGCCCGTGTGCGCGCCGTTCTCCCAGACCTGTGCGAGCACGCGCGCCAGCTGCACGCGCTGTTGCTCGCCGCCCGACAGCTCCAGG
>JALRLM010000596.1 GCA_023254435.1 Hydrocarboniphaga sp. | reverse complement strand
GCATGCGGTCGACACCGGTGGCGATGCCGCCGTAGTAGTCGCCGCGGCGGAACTGCGGCGTGATGTCCTCGTCGATGATGCGGTTCGCGGTCGCGTCGGGCAGCGCGCCCTCGAGGCCGTAGCCGACCTCGATGCGCAGCTTGCGGTCGTTCTTGGCGACGATCAGCAGTGTGCCGTCGTCGACACCCTGGCGGCCGAGCTTCCACTGCTCGACCACGCGGATGCCGAACTGCTCGATGGTCTCCTCGCCCGTGGTCGGTACCAGCAGCACGGCGATCTGGCTGCCCTTGTGCTGCTCGAAGGCCGCGAGCTTGGATTCCAGCGCCGCTCGCTCCGACGCCGTCAGCGTGCCCGTGAGATCGGTGACGCGCGCCTGCAGGCGCGGCACGTCCACGGCCTGGGCATGAGCGCCCGGCGCGACGCCGAGCGCGCACAGCAACGCCAGCAACAGCGTGCGCAGCAGGATCGGCACGGCCGCGATCCGCGCTTACTGGCCGAAGTCGACCTTGGGCGGCTGCGAAATCTGCGCCTCGTTCTCGACCTTGAAGTTGGGCTTGACGGTGGCGCCCGAAAACTTGGCCGTCAGATTGCTCGGGAACGAGCGCACCGTGGTGTTGTAGGCCTGCACCGAATCGATGTAGCGCTTGCGCGCCACCGTGATGCGGTTCTCGGTGCCTTCGAGCTGCGCCTGCAGATCGCGGAAGTTCTGGTTGGACTTGAGGTCGGGATAGTTCTCCGACACCACCAACAGGCGCGACAGCGCCGAAGTCAGCTGGCCCTGGGCCTGCTGGAACTTCTCGAACGCGGCCGGATCGTTGACCAGTTCGGGCGTGGCCTGAATGCCACCGACGCGGGCGCGGGCCTCGGTGACCTCGGTCAGCACCTTTTCTTCCTGGGCGGCATAGCCCTTCACCGTGCTGACCAGATTCGGCACCAGGTCGGCGCGACGCTGGTACTGGTTGAGCACCTCGGACCAGGCGGCGTTCACGGCCTCGTCCTGCTGCTGGATCGTGTTGTAGCCGCAGCCGGACAGCAGCAGCGTGGCGCACAGGGCCAGAGTGGGCATCAAGGCAGCAAACGGCTTGGACCAGGCTTTCATGTCGGGACTCTCCCTTGCGGCGACGCGATTCGTCGCTTGTCGAGTGTATCGATGCTGCCGGATCGCCGGGTTTCAAGACAGTTGCGCCGAGACAGGTCGCGACGCCGATACCGCGCGGTTATCGCCAGCGTCCGGCGCTGCGACCGGGATCATGCTGGCATCATGGCGCCCTTTCGGCGGAGCGTGCTCCGTCGCAACGTTTCGAGACTCCTGCCGTGAGCGCTCCATCCGCCGCCCCCGTCGCCTTCGCCGCCCTGCGCCATCCGGGCTATCGCCAGTACTTTGCCTGGTCCGCACTGGCGATGATGGCCGACAGCATCGAGCACGTGATCAGCTACTGGGTGATCTACCAGCAGTTCCACTCGGCTGCGCTGGGCGGCTTCGCGGTGATCTCGCACTGGCTGCCGTTTCTGCTGTTTTCGGTGTATTCGGGCTCGCTGGCGGACCGCCACGATCCGCGGCGCATGATCCAGCTCGGCATGGGGCTGTTCTGCGGCGTGTCGATCGCCTGGGGCCTGCTGTTCATCACCGGCACGCTGCAGCTCTGGCACGCGGCCCTGCTGCTGATCGTGCACGGCTGTGCCGGCGTGCTCTGGGGCCCGCCGTCCCAGGTGTTGCTGCATGACATCGTCGGCCCCGAGCATCTGCAGAGCGCGGTGCGGCTCAACGCCACGGCGCGCCAGCTGGGTCTGCTCGCCGGGCCCGCCGTGGGCGGCGTCTTCCTGCTCGCGTTCGGACCCAACGTCGGCATTCTGGTCAACGCCGCGCTGTATCTGCCTTTCATCCTCTGGCTGGTCGCCGCGCCCTACGGACCGAAGTTTCGCGAGGCCGGCACGCAGGCGGCCCGCCGCGCCATCCGCAGCCTGGGCGACGTGATGCAGGCGCTGCGCGAAATCGGCAGCAACCGCGTGATCGCGGCGATGACCGCGCTCGCCGGTTCGGCCTCGCTGTTCATCGGCAACGCCTACCAGGCGCAGATGCCCGGCTTTGCGCAGGATCTCGGGCACGGCCACGTCGACTTTTCTTACAGCGCGCTGCTGGCCGCCGACGCTGCCGGCGCGCTGTCGGCCGGCATCCTGCTGGAGAGCCGCAACCTGCTGCGCGCTTCGGCGCGCACGGCCTGCATCCTGGCGATGCTGTGGTGCCTGCTGCTGGCGGCGTTCGCGCTGATTCCGTTCTATCCGCTGTCGCTGCTGCTGCTGCTCGGCGCCGGCTTCGTCGAGCTCGCCTTCAACGCCATGGCACAGACGCTGGTGCAGCTCGAAGCGCCACCGCAGATGCGAGGCCGCGCCATCGGCGTCTACAACATGTTTGCGATGGGCATGCGTACCTTCAGCGGCATCACCGTGGGCCTGGTCGGTCAGCGCATCGGCATCCACTGGTCGCTGGCACTCAGCGCGGCGCTGCTGTTCGTGGTCGTGGGCCTGCTCATGCAGCGCGCGCAGCGCCAGGCGGCATAATCGCGCCCCAAAGTTTTTGAACGAGAGCTTCGATGATCCAGCGTTTCGATGTCGGTCCACGCTTGTCCGAAATGGCCATTCACAACGGCGTCGCCTATCTGGCCGGACAGATTCCGGAAACCGGCGGCGCCGATATCCGCGTGCAGACTGCGGAGGTTCTGGCGGCCATCGACGCGTTGCTGACGCAGGCCGGTACCGACAAGTCGCGCATCCTGCGCGCCGAAATCTTCATCGCCGACATGGCCGACTTCGCCGGCATGAACGAGGTCTGGGACGCCTGGGTGGTGCCCGGTCACACGCCGCCGCGCGCGACCGTGAAGGCCGCACTGGCACAACCGGACTGGAAGATCGAGATCGTGGTGACGGCGGCGGTCTGATGGTTCGCCGTGCCGCCTGCCGCCGCCTCAGTTCTTGAGCGGCGCGCCCAGCAGGAATCGCGCGATTTCGTCGGCGTTGAGCTTGGCCAGCGCTTCGGACGAATCGGGCGCGAGGATGTTGGAGCTGGAGAACTTGGACTCGCCGATCACCCGCCCCCGGCTGTCCTTGACCACGACGGCAGACGTGACGTGCGCATCGAGGGCCGGGGCTGCGCCATCGCGCAGGCGAAAATCGCTCAGCGTGATATCGACCGCCCGGCTGGTTTCACCCGTCTTGGCCAGGCGGTCACCCTGGGCCAGCGCGTTCGCCAGGTGCGTACGCAGAGCCGAAACGAAGCTGGCGGGCACAGCCCCGCCATCACCCGCGACGATACGACCGACCGCGTAGTCGGTGCCCGCCGGCTTCGTGGCCGTCTTGCTGCCGGATGCGGACTTGCTCGGCGTGCCCGTCGACGCTCCGGACGAAACCGTACCCGCAGACGAACCGCCGGCCTGCTTCTTGTCCGAATGCGCGCAGGCCGCGAGGCCGATCACGGCCGCCAACAACAGAACGTGGATACGCATGTCCCTGTCTCGTTTGTCGGCGGCCGCAGCGCCGCCGGAGCTGCCGGCGACGATAACGCCCGAAAGCTGAACGCTAAGCGCGCGACGGCACCGGCGATCAGCTCTTGAAACGCTGCTCCAGCGCGGCGACGGCCGGGAGCTTCTTGCCTTCGAGGAACTCGAGGAAGGCGCCGCCCGCCGTGGAGATGTAGCCCACGTCCTTCTCGATGCCGAACTTGGCCACGGCGGCCACGGTGTCGCCACCGCCGGCAATCGACATGGCGCTGCTCTTGGCGATGGCTTCGGCCAGCGCCTGGGTGCCGTTGGCGAAGGCATCGAACTCGAACACACCGACGGGACCGTTCCAGACGATGGTGCCGGCCTTGGCCATGATGTCGGACAGCGCCGCCGCGGTCTTGGGGCCGATGTCGAAGATCATTTCGTCTTCGCCCACTTCGGCCACCGTCTTCACGCTCGGCGTCGCGTCGGCGGCGAACTTGGTGGCCGTGACCACGTCGACCGGAATCGGCACCGAGGCGCCGCGAGCGGCCATCTTGTCGATGATGCGCTTGGCATCGCCGACCAGGTCCTTCTCGGCCAGCGACTTGCCAATCGGCAGGCCCGCGGCGAGCAGGAAGGTGTTGGCGATGCCGCCGCCGACCACGAGCTGATCGACCTTGTCGGCCAGCGCTTCGAGGATGGTGAGCTTGGTCGACACCTTGGAGCCGCCGACGATGGCAACCAGCGGGCGCTTGGGATTGAGCAGCGCGGCGCCGAGCGCTTCGAGCTCGGCCGCCACCAGCGGGCCGGCGCAGGCCACGGGCGCGGCGAGCGCCAGCGCGTGTGTGGTGGCTTCGGCGCGGTGCGCGGTACCGAAGGCGTCGTTGACGTAGACGTCGCAGAGCGCGGCCATCTTTTTGGCGAGCTCTTCGCTGTTCTTCTTCTCGCCCTTGTTGCAGCGGCAGTTCTCGAGCAGCACCACGTCGCCGGGCTTGACGGTGAAGCCACCGTCGACCCAGTTCTGGATCAGCTTCACGTCCTGGCCCAGCAGCTCGGACATGCGGGCTGCGATCGGCGCCAGCGAGTCGGCGGGCTTGAACTCGCCTTCGGTCGGACGACCCAGGTGGCTCGTCACCATCACGGCGGCGCCCTTGCTCAGCGCGAGCTTGATGCCCGGGATCGAGGCACGGATGCGCGTGTCCTCACTGACGCTGCCGTCGTCGTTCTGCGGCACGTTGAGATCGGCGCGGATGAAGACGCGCTGGTTGGTCAGGTCGAGGTCCGCGAGTTTCTTGAATTGCATGTGGTATTGACTCCCAAAAACGAAAAGGCGCGCAGCGACGATGCCGTCACTGCGCGCCCGAGTTCATCGCTCGATGTCGATGCCGCTTACTTGCCGGCGACGACGCGTGCCATTTCGAGGCACTTGTTGGAATAGCCCCACTCGTTGTCGTACCAGGACACCAGCTTGACGAAGGTGGAGTCGAGCGCGATGCCGGCTTCGGCATCGAAGATCGAGGTGCGCGCATCGCCGCGGAAATCGGTGGCGACGACCTTGTCTTCGGTGTAGCCGAGGATGCCATTGAGGGCGCCTTCGGACTGCGCCTTCATTTCGGCCTTGATCTCCTCGTACGTGGCCGGCTTTTCGAGCTCGGCGGTCAGGTCGACCACGGAGACGTCGGAGGTCGGCACGCGGAAGCTCATGCCCGTGAGCTTCTTGTTGAGCGAGGGAATCACCACGCCGACGGCCTTGGCGGCGCCGGTGGACGAGGGAATGATGTTCTCGAGAATGCCGCGGCCACCGCGCCAGTCCTTGCTGCTGGGACCGTCGACGGTCTTCTGCGTCGCCGTGGTGGCGTGCACCGTGGTCATCAGGCCGCGCTTGATGCCCCACTTGTCGTGCAGCACCTTGGCCAGCGGCGCGAGGCAGTTGGTCGTGCACGAGGCGTTGGAAATGATCTGCTGGCCCGCGTAGGTCTTGCAGTTGACGCCGTAGACGAACATGGGTGTGTCGTCCTTGGACGGCGCCGACATGATGACCTTGGGTGCGCCGGCGTCGATGTGCTTCTGCGCCGTGCCCTTGTCGAGGAACAGGCCGGTGGACTCGATCACCACGTCCACGCCCAGGTCGCCCCACTTCAGCGCAGCCGGATCGCGTTCCTGGGTCAGGCGGATCTTCTTGCCGTTGACCAGCAGCGTGCCGCCTTCGATGGCGACTTCACCCTTGAAGTGGCCGTGCACGGAATCGTACTTGAGCATGTAGGCGAGATAGTCGGGCTCGAGCAGGTCGTTGATGCCGACGATTTCGATGTCCGGGAAGTTCTGCACCGCGGCGCGGAGCACGTTGCGGCCGATGCGGCCGAAGCCATTGATGCCCACTTTCACTGCCATGTCTCGATCCTCTTCGCTTGTTGTGAGTGCCGTAGAAATCCGCTCAGGCCAGCAACGCCTTAACGCGTGAAACGATATTGTCGACGGTCAGGCCGAAATGCTCGAACAGCGCCGGCGCCGGCGCCGATTCGCCGAACGTGTCGACGCCCAGCACGTCGCCGTCGTCGCCGACGAACGCGCGCCAGTAGTGGGTGACGCCAGCTTCGACGGCCAGACGCTTCTTGCTCTTGGGCAGCACGCTGGCGCGATAGCCCGCATCCTGCTTCAGGAAGCGCTCGGCACAAGGCATGGAGACCACACGCACGGCAACGCCGGCATCGGCGAGCTTCTTGGCGGCGTCGACGCTGATGGAAACTTCGGAACCGGTGGCGATGATGATCGCATCGGGCTCCCCGACCGGCGCATGAACGACATAGCCGCCGCGCAGAATGTCGGCCGACTGGCCGGCAGGATGCGGCTGGATCGCGAGGTTCTGGCGCGACAGAGCGAGCACGCTCGGCCCGTCACGACGCTCGACGGCGGCCTGCCAGGCGATGGCAGTTTCGAAGGCGTCGGCCGGACGCCAGGTTTCCATATTCGGAATCAGGCGCAGCGACGAGACGTGCTCGACGGGCTGATGCGTCGGGCCGTCTTCACCCAGGCCGATCGAGTCGTGCGTGAGCACGTGGATGACGCCGATCTTCATGAGCGCGGCCATGCGGATGGCGTTGCGTGAGTAATCGGAAAACACCAGGAAGGTGCCACCGAAGGGCAGCAGGCCGCCATGCAGCGTGATGCCGTTCATGGCCGCGGCCATGCCGAATTCGCGCACGCCGTAGGACAGGTAGTTGCCGTGGACGCGGTCGGGTTTGCTGGTCAGCGCGCCTTCCCAGCGCGTGAGGTTGGAGTCGGTGAGGTCGGCCGAGCCTCCCAGGAACTCGGGCAACGCCGGAGCCAGCAGGTTCAGCGCATTCTGCGAAGCCTTGCGCGTAGCGACGGGTTTGTCGACCGCAGCGAAGGTCGCGTGCAGCCGGGCGATGGTTTCGTTCCAGTCGTCAGGCAGGCGACCTTCGATGCGGCGCGACAGCTCGGCCGCTTCCTTGGGATATTCGGCCGCGTAGCGGTCGAACAGCGCCTGCCAGCCGCGCTGCGCGGCGGCGCCCTTTTCGAGCGCGCTCCAGCCGTCGCGAATCTCCTGCGGGATCTCGAACGGTGCGTACGGCCAGTTGATCGCCTCGCGCGTCTTGGCGACTTCGTCGACGCCCAGCGCGGCACCGTGGCTCGATTCCTTGCCGGCCTTGTTGGGTGAGCCCCAGCCAATGATGGTCTTGCAGCAGATCAGCGTGGGCTTGTCCTTGGACGCGCGCGCGGTCTCGAGTGCGACCTTGACCTCGTGCGGGTTGTGGCCGTCGACGTTGCGCACCACCTGCCAGCCGTAGGCTTCGAAGCGGCCCGGCGTATCGTCGGCGAACCAGTCATGGACCTCGCCGTCGATGGAGATGTTGTTGTCGTCGTACAGCACCACCAGCTTGCCCAGGCCCAGCGTGCCGGCCAGCGAGCAGGCTTCGTGGCTGATGCCTTCCATGAGGCAGCCGTCGCCCACGAACACATAGGTGTAGTGGTCGACGACCGGAAAGCCATCACGGTTGAACTGCCAGGCCAGCACCGATTCGGCGATCGCCATGCCCACGGCATTGGCCAGCCCCTGCCCCAGCGGGCCCGTGGTGGTCTCGACGCCAGCGGTCACGAACTGCTCGGGATGGCCCGGCGTCTTGCTCCTGATCTGGCGGAAGCTCTTGAGGTCGTCGATCGACAAGGGATAGCCGGCCAGGTGCAGCAACGAATACAGCAGCATCGAGCCATGGCCGTTGGAGACCACGAAGCGATCGCGGTTGAACCACTTCGGATCGGCCGGGTTGTGCGAGAGGAAGTCGTTCCAGAGCACTTCGGCGATATCGGCCATGCCCATGGGCATACCCGGATGGCCGGAGTTGGCCTTCTGCACCGCATCCATCGAAAGGGCGCGGATCGCGTTAGCAAGTTCGAGACGAGTGGGCATTACGAGCGACAAACCTCGATCACATTGAGTCGACTGGGCGACGAAGGCCGCGCCGGCCGAGGCCGGCTGATCGGCGAGAGCTGAAACAACAAGGCCGGCAACGAGGCCGGCCCTGTTTTCATTGAATAATCCGACGCAAGCTCAGAGATCGAAGCTGGCGTCCAGCGGCTCGAGATCGACCTTTGGCTGCTGAATGGCCGGCAGGTCCTGTTCGGCGAGCACGTCGCGGCCCACGTAGCCATCGGCGATTTCACGCAACGACAGCACGGTGGACTTGTGGTTGCCCCACGGCAGCCTGGCTTCGGCGCCGCGAGCAAGCTGACGCGCGCGCTTGGCAGCGACTAGCGTCAGTTCGAACTGGTTCGGGATCTTATCGAGGCAATCTTCAACGGTGACACGAGCCATTGCAGCAACCCGGAAAACAGAAAGGGGCGGAATTTTAGCCTTTCTGGCCAGACGACGCCAGCAGATCGGCAATCAGGGTCCGATGCCGCTCAGCCTGCCCCCCCTGACGCAGGCGTCGTTCGAGAAAGATCGCGCCAAGCTGCTCGAGGGCACGATCGAAATTCTCGTTGACGATGAGGTAGTCGTACTCGTTCCAGTGCGACATTTCGGCACGGGCGGCCGCCATGCGTCCCTCAATGACCTCGTCGCTGTCCTGGCCACGCGACCGCAGGCGACGCTCGAGCTCCACCGCCGACGGCGGCAGAATGAAAATGCCGATGGCCTCGGGCATTTGCCGGCGAACCTGCCGCGCCCCCTGCCAGTCGATGTCGAGGATCAGATCATGCCCAGCATCGAGTAGCGCGAGGGTGCGCTGCCGGCCGGTGCCGTACCGGCGCCCGAACACGTCGGCGTGCTCGAGGAAATCGCCAGCGTCGACCCGGCGCTGGAACTCCACGGCGTCGATGAAGTGGTAGTGCACGCCCTCCTGCTCACCCGGGCGCGGCGCCCGGGTGGTGTACGAAACCGAGATTTCGGCCTCGAGGCCATGCGCCGAAAGCCAGGGCAGCAAGGCCCGGCTCAGGCTGGTTTTCCCGCCGCCCGAAGGGGCAGACAGGATGTAGAGATTGCCGCGTGGCGGCTGCGTTGCCGTCATGGTCCGGATACTCGGCGCGTCACTCGATGTTCTGCACTTGTTCGCGCATCTGCTCGATGGCGACTTTCATGTCCACCGCACAGCGCGTCATATCCGCGTCCTGCGACTTCGACGACAGCGTATTGGCCTCGCGGTTGAGTTCCTGCATCAGAAAATCCAGGCGTCGTCCGATGGGCTCCTTGCGTTCGAGCGCGGCCCGCACCTCAACGAGATGGGAGGACAGACGCGACAGTTCTTCCTCCACGTCGAGACGCTGCAGCGCCAGTACGAGCTCCTGCTCGACACGCGCTGGATCGAGCTCGGCCTTGAGGTCGGCAGCCCGCTGCCGCAGTCGCTCCAGCCACTGCGCCCTGACAATCGAATACCGCTCGCGGACGTCGCCGGCCAGTGTTTCTATGGCGTCGCAGCGCTCGACCAGGAACTGCGCGAGCCGATCGCCTTCGCGGGCCTTGGCAGACGCGAAATCATCCAGCACCTGCTGAAACAGTCGACGCGCGGCGACCAGCAGAGGCGTGAGATCCTGCGGTGCCTCACGCGTAACTCCCGGATAAGAAAGAACTTTCAAAGGGTCTGGAAGCGCGGTCGCGGTCAACGCCTCGGCAACACGATCGAGGGCGGCTCGGACCTGCAACAGCCGCTCGTCGTCAATCTCGATAGCGGCGCTGACGGCCGCTTCGCGTACGTAGCGCAGGCCACATTCAACCTTGCCGCGTGCGAGGTGGGCATGTGCCTGAGCCCGCAGTTCGTTCTCCATCGCCCGGAATTCGTCCGGCAACTTGAACTGCAGGTCGAGGTAGCGATGGTTGACTCCCCGCATTTCCCAGCTAAGACGCCCCCAAGGCCCCTGAGCCTCGGCGCGGGCGTATCCCGTCATGCTGCGAATCATGGGCGCTCCAGCGAAAAGGGGCGCTAGTGTAAGTAACCTGGCCGCTGGCTGCTCCAACTTCGGGCACGCCGCGCGCACAGGGGCCAAACAAAAACGGCGCGGGCATGGCCCGCGCCGTCGAACTCAAGCTGCCGGCGGTTAACCCGCCTCCGCGATCAGACGATCGGGGTCGGCGCAGGGGCGAGGGCCGGTTCGGCAGGAGCCGGGGTCGGCTCAACCACCTTCTTGGCAGCCTTGCGGGTCTTCTTGGCAACGGACTTCGCCTTGCCGATCAGCTTCTTGACGGAACCCTTGGCCTTCTTCACCGCCTTCTTGACGGCTTTCTTGGCGCTGACCTTCTTTGCAACCTTCTTCGCAGCGACCTTCTTGGTCGCGCGGGTCTTCTTGACGGCCTTCTTGGCAGTCTTCTTCGCGACCTTTTTGGCAGCGACTTTTTTTGCGACTTTTTTGGCAGCGACCTTCTTGGTGGCCTTTTTGGCAACCTTCTTCGCGCTGACCTTCTTTGCAATCTTCTTCACAGCTTTCTTGGCGGTCTTCTTAGACGCCTTCTTGGCCGCAGACTTCTTAGCCACTTTGGATTTAACCGCCATGTGTCTATCCTCCGTCGATAGAGACGTTCCAGCAAGTTTGAGATTAACGACAACGAAGAAACCATTCTTCGCTATTTTGGAACTTTACGCATTTGATAAAAAAAGTCAATCCTCTCTCACAAATTCTTTGTTGGCGAGGGGTTACAGCGGCCTTATTCGGGATTTCAGCGTTCACGGTGGCGGCCGAAGCAATTGGCAGTGACGTAAAGCAAGCCACCATCGCGACCTTGCAGTACGAAATCGTCGCCGAGTACGCGCACGACATCCGGGCCTTCACCCAAGGACTGGAGATCAGGGACGGCCTTCTTTACGAGAGTGCTGGGGGCTATGGCCATTCCACCCTGTCGGCCACGCCCCTGCGGGGGCCGGCGCCGACCACGGTGAGGCGCGCCCCTGCCGAGGTGTTCCTCGAAGGTCTGACCTGGATCAAGGATCAGCTCTATGTGCTGACTTGGCGGGAAGGCGCTGTTTTCGTGCTGGATTCCAAGCTGATGCCACTCGGCCAACTCCCGCTCGCGGGCGAGGGCTGGGGTGTCACGCATTACACCGCCCCTGATGGAGAGCGTTTATTGCTCAGCGATGGCTCGGATCAGTTAAAAGTACTCGAACCGTCGAACCTGAAGCTCCTGCGCAGCATCCCGGTAAGAGCCGACGGAGCACCGCTGGAGCAGATCAACGAACTCGAGTTTGCCCATCAACAGATCTACGCCAACCTGTGGCATAGCGATCGGATCGCGGTCATTGATCCAGGCAATGGCATGGTGCGGGCCTGGCTACCGTTGGGCGATCTCAAGCGAAGGTTCGCCAAGCCGGTGAGCTGGCGGGAGGACGAGCATGTACTCAATGGGATCGCGTACGACGAAGTCAGCGGACATTTCTTCGTCACCGGGAAGTGCTGGCCCAAGCTATTCGAACTCAAGGTGTCCCGGGTTCCAGCGAGCACGGCTCGCAAATGAAGAAAGGGCGGACTGACGTCCGCCCTTTAAGGCGTCCCTGCATTTCAAGCTCCGATCAATGCTTCACTTGTCGGAGAACTTGACCTTGTCCTTGTTCTTTTCACTGGTCTTCTTGCCCCAGCCTTTCACTCGCTTGTCGACGTCTTCCATGCTGACGAATGGCGACTTTTCGCGCTCCTTGATGATGGTGGAGGCGAGCTTGTCGCCGACACCATCCAGCTCCTTGGCCAGCGTCTTGGCGTCAGCCGTGTTGATGTTGATGGCGGCCCAGGACAGGCTTGCGAAAGCGAGCAGACAGACAGCCAGTAACGATTGGATCAGATGCTTCATGGTCGAAATCCCCCGGATACTCGCCGCGAACTTGCGGCCAGACCATGCTGCGCCTGCAGCCGATCCGGGCCTCGCGACGTGATTCACAGGGGCGAAGACAAGCGAGCCAGGGATTTGATCCAAGTCTCAGGTACTAGCGGTACTTCGTCACAGCTAACTTTGGGGCCCAAAAAGAAAACCCCCTACCGGTTTCCCGGAGGGGGTTTATGTTAAGAGCCTGGCAGTGACCTACTCTCGCATGGTCTTGCCACACTATCATCGGCGCTGAGTCGTTTCACTTCCGTGT
>JALRLM010000471.1 GCA_023254435.1 Hydrocarboniphaga sp. | reverse complement strand
TGCCAGACCGAGAAAGATCCCGGCTTTCGCCGGGATGACGTTTAGAAAATGAGTGTCATGACCTCCAACCGCCGCACCTTCGCCATCATCTCCCACCCCGATGCGGGCAAGACCACGCTGACGGAGAAGCTGCTGCTGTTCGGCGGTGCGATCCAGCTCGCCGGTACGGTGAAGGGGCGCAAGGCCAGCCGGCACGCAACCTCGGACTGGATGGCGCTGGAACAGCAGCGCGGCATCTCGATCACCACCTCGGTGATGCAGTTCCCGTACAACGGCAAGATCGTCAACCTGCTCGACACGCCGGGTCACGAAGACTTCTCCGAAGACACCTATCGCACGCTCACCGCCGTCGACAGCGCGCTGATGGTGATCGACGCGGCCAAGGGCGTGGAAGCACGCACGATCAAGCTCATGGAGGTCTGCCGGCTGCGCACCACGCCGATCATCACCTTCATCAACAAGCTCGACCGCGAAGGCCAGGCCCCGCTGAACCTGCTCGACGAGGTCGAGAAGGTGCTCAACATCCAGTGCACGCCGATCACCTGGCCGCTGGGCATGGGCCGCGATTTCAAGGGCGTGTACCACCTGCTCGAAGACCGCTTCTACCTGTATTCGGGCGACAAGCATCGCGTCTCCGAGATCGAGACCATCGACGGCCTGCACGCCGAAGGGCTCAAGGAACGCTTCGGCGCGGTCTACCAGACCCTGCTCGACGAAATCGAGCTGCTGCAGATGGCCGGCACCGAGTTCGATTTGGAGCGCTACCGCGCCGGTGAGCTGACGCCCGTTTTCATGGGCAGCGCGATCAACAACTTCGGCGTGCGCGAACTGCTCACCGGTTTTACCGACTGGGCGCCGAGCCCACTGTCGCGCGCGACCGAGTCGCGCGAGGTACAGCCGACCGAGGAGAAGTTCACCGGCTTCGTGTTCAAGATCCAGGCGAACATGGATCCCAAGCATCGCGATCGCGTGGCGTTTCTGCGCGTCTGCTCGGGCGTCTATCGTCGCGGCATGAACCCGTATTCGGTGCGCCTGGGCCAGCCGGTGCGCGTGTCCAACGCGCTGATCTTCATGGCCGCCGATCGCGAGTCGGTCGAAGAGGCCTATCCGGGCGACATCATCGGCCTGCACAACCACGGCACCATCGCCATCGGCGACTCGTTCTCCGAAGGCGAGACGCTGCGCTTCACGGGCATCCCCAACTTTGCGCCTGACCTGTTCCGCCGCGTGGTGCTCAAGGACCCGCTCAAGGCCAAGCAGCTCAACAAGGGCCTGGACCAGCTCTCCGAGGAAGGCGCAACCCAGGTCTACCGGCCGCTGACCAACAACGACATCGTGCTCGGCGCGGTCGGCACGCTGCAGTTCGACGTGGTGCAGTTCCGCCTGCGCGACGAATACGGCGTTGAGTCAGTGTTCGAGCCCGTGCAGGTGCATTGCGCGCGCTGGCTGCAGGCCGACGACGAGCGCACGCTCAAGGCCTTCGTCGACAAGAACGAGCTGCGCGTCGCCAAGGACCACTACGGCGACCTGGTCTACCTGGCCAGCAGCAGCGTCAACCTGTCGATGACGCGCGAGCGCCATCCCGAAGTGCGCTTCCTCGATACCAAAGAGCACGGTCGCAGCTGATCGGCGGCTGCGCGGACGGCGCTTGCCCGCCCCGGGCGACCCGTCAGCTTTCCGCAAGTTCCCCGGTGCGTCGCTGCGGCGCACAAAACGGCTGCGCGAAACGCGCTCTGAATGTCGTTCATTTTGCAGAAAAACTCTCTCGATACCGAGAGTTACGGCGCAGGTGTTCAGGTTAAATTAATTCGTTCAGCTAACCATAGCGCCTGCTGCAAGGCCCGGCGCGCCTGTTCCAAGTCGAACGGAAATCGACCCCCTGGGGCGCCGAATAAGAATTGAACGGGAGTATCCCGGGCGTTTCGCCTCAACTAGGAGATTTTCCAATGTCGTCCCGACTGCGTCGTTTCGCGCTTTCGGCTGCCGCTCTCTGCGCAGCCGCCGGCTTTACGCAACATGCTGTAGCAGATGAGTCATCCGGTTATGAAGACCCGCGGTCCTACGTGGGCGGCAGCGTGTTCTGGAACAACCCCGATTCCAATCGCAACATGGAAGACGGCTGGGGTTCGCGCGTGTTCCTCGGCACGCGCTTCGACAGCGGCCTGCGCTTCGAAGTCAACGGTTTCGGCCTGCAGGGCGAGCGTGACATCGGCAGCGGCAAGGATTCGGCCTGGGGCATCGGCGGCGACTTCGTGTTTCCGCTGACCGAAGGCGGCTTCCAGCCCTTCGTCCTCGCCGGCGGCGGTTACACCGACGAGAAGGTCAACGGCGATACCGACGGTTCGGGCTACGCCAACGTGGGCCTGGGCTTCTGGGTGCCGCTGGCCGAGGGCCTCAAGCTGCGCACCGAAGGCCGCTACATGGCGGTGTTCAACGACTTCGCCGCCACCAACGGCGACGATCCGCTCTACGACCTTCAGGTCGGCATCGGTCTTCAGGCCGACATCGGCAAGCGCAAGCCCATCGACGCCGACGGTGACGGCGTGGTCGACCCGCAGGATGCCTGCCCCAACACGCCGGCCGGCGTGACGGTGGACTCCAAGGGCTGCCCGCTCGACGGCGACGGCGACGGCGTGCCGGACTACCTCGACAAGTGCCCGAACACCCCGCGCGGTGCGGCGGTCAATGCTCAGGGTTGCCCGCTCGACTCCGACGGCGACGGCGTGCTCGACTATCAGGACAAGTGCCCGAACACCCCGCGTGGCACCCCGGTCGACAGCAGCGGCTGCCCGCTCGACACCGACGGTGACGGCGTTCCGGACTACCTCGACAAGTGCCCGAACACGCCGAAGGGCCTGAAGGTCGACGCCACCGGTTGCGTGCGCGAAGCCCAGACCATCGTGCTGCAGAACGTGAACTTTGAGTTCAACAAGGCCACGCTGACGGCCGACTCCAAGACCGTTCTCAACGAAGTGGCCACGGGCCTCAAGAGCGATCCGGACATGAAGGTCGAGATCGCCGGTCACACCGACAGCAAGGGCAGCGACGCCTACAACCAGAAGCTGTCGCAGAACCGCGCCAATTCGGTCAAGGCCTACCTGGTCACCCAGGGTGTCGCGGCCTCGCGTCTGGTCGCCAAGGGCTACGGCGAGAAGTCGCCGGTCGCCACCAACGACACCGAGGAAGGTCGCGCGCAGAACCGCCGTTCCGAGTTCCGCGTGCTGGCGAAGTAAGCCTCGAGCGGTAGACGTTGAAAAAAGGCCGGAGGGCGCAAGCCCTCCGGCCTTTTCTTTTGTGCGCATGCCCTCGATTTCGGGCGACAAGCGCGGCGGCAACCGCTAGCCTTTGCGCCCTGCCATGAATGCCCATCCCCGTCACGACGCGTTCGCCGCGCTGCGCCACCGGCCTTTCCTGTTCCTGATCACCGGCAACCTGCTGCTCAGCACCGCGCTGCTGATCCAGACCGTGGTGATCGGCTACGAGCTCTACCAGCTCACCCATGATCCGCTGGCGCTGGGTCTGGTCGGCCTGGCCGAGGCCGTGCCCTTCATCGGCCTGGCGCTGTTCGGCGGCCACATGGCCGACCGCCGCGAGAAGCGGCGGCTCATGCAGCAGGCCGGCGCCGTGGTGCTGGTCAGCTCGCTGGTACTGCTATGGGCCATGCTGCCGTCGACGCAGGCCACGCTGCCGCGCCATGCCCTGCTGGCGACGATCTACTCCAGCATCTTCATCCTCGGCCTGGCGCGCGGCATTTATTCCCCGACCTCGGCCGCCTTGCGCGCCTTCCTGGTGCCGCGCGAGATCTACGCCAACTCGGCGAGCTGGAGCGGCACCTTCTTCCAGGCCGGTGCCATCGCCGGACCGGCGCTGGCGGGTTTCCTCTATCTGCTGCTGGGCATGAGCGGCACGCTCGTCGTCACCGTGGCGATGGTGATCGCCAACATCGTGCTGATCGGCTTCATTCCGCCACAGCCGGTGGCGCCGCTGCGCCCGGGCGGCGGCGACCTGTGGGCCAGCCTGCGCGAGGGCCTGGTCTACGTCTGGCGCACCAAGATCCTGCTCTATGCCATTTCGCTGGACATGTTCTCGGTGCTGTTCGGCGGCGTGGTGGCGATCCTGCCGATCTTCGCCGAGGACATCCTCAAGGTCGGGCCACAGGGCCTGGGCCTGCTGCGTGCGGCGCCGGCCGCCGGGGCGCTGGTCACGGTGATCGCCTGCAACTGGTTCCCGCCCACGCGGCGACCGTGGTCCACGCTGCTGATCGTGGTCGCCGGATTCGGTGCCGCGACGCTGGTGTTCGCGCTGTCGACCACGTTCTGGCTGTCGATCGCGGCGCTGTTCGCCACCGGTGCCTTCGACAGCGTCAGCGTGGTGATCCGCTCCACGTTGCTGCAGTCGCTGCCGGCCGAGGACATGCGCGGCCGCGTCGCCTCGGTCAACAGCATTTTCATCTCGGCCTCGAACGAACTCGGGGCCTTCGAGTCGGGATTGGCCGCGCGTTTGCTTGGGACGGTGCCCTCGGTGGTCGCCGGGGGTATCGCCACGCTGATGACGGTGGGGTACGTGGCGAGCCGTTCCAAGGTTCTGGGGCTGTTCAAGGTGCGCATCGCCTAGCGATCGCTCGGAGCGGTCGGCGCAACCTGATCCGCCGATCAGATCAGTATGTTTTCACGCTTTGCGCCGATGGGCGGGCCCGCTAGGCTTGTCGCATCAAGGGGAGTTCACACGATGCCGCGTTCCAGCTTTTACGCCGCCCTGTCGGCCGCTTTTCTGCTTTCGTCCGGATTGGCCCAGGCGCAGACGGCGATGATGTCCGCCGACGCCGCCTTGCCGATCAATGCACGCCCGGGCGAGTGCTATGCCCGCGTCTACACCCCGCCGCAGTTCAAGACCGTGAGCGACACCGTGCTCAAGAAGGCGGCGTCCGAGCGCGTCAACGTGATTCCCGAGCGCTACGAGTGGGCCGAGGAGACCGTCATGGTCAAGCCGGCGACCGAGCGCATCGCCGAAGTGATTCCGGCCGAATACCGCTGGGAAGAAGAGCAGGTGCTGGTCAAGCCGGCCTCCGAGAAAGTCGAGGAAGTCCCCGCCACCTACAAGACGGTGACCCAGACCGAACTCGTCAAACCCGCCACCACGGTGTGGAAGCGCGGCCGTGGCCCGGTCGAGAAGGTGGACAACCTGACCGGCGACATCATGTGCCTGGTCGAGGAACCGGCCGAGTACCGCACCATTTCGCGTTCCGAGATCGACCAGCCGGCCACCACGCGGCGCGTCGCTATCCCGGCCGAATACCAGACCGTGCGCCGCCAGGTGCTGGTGCGCGAAGCCGAAGTCCGCAAGGAGCAGGTGCCCGCGCAGTACCAGAGCGTGAAGGTGCGCAAGCTCACCGAGGCGGCGCGTGAAGAACGCATCGCCATCCCGGCCGAATACCAGACCGTGACGCGCCAGGAGAAGGTCGCCGACGGTCACATGGAATGGCGCCCGGTGCTGTGCGAGACCAACGCCACGCCCGAAACCGTCACCGCGCTGCAGCACGCGCTGCAGAACGCCGGTTACTCGCCCGGCAAGATCGACGGCCGCCTCGGCGCCGGCACGGTCGACGCCGTGCGCCGCTACCAGAAAGCCAACGGCCTGCCCGAAGGCGGCGTGACGCTGGAAGTGCTGCAGAGCCTCGGCGTGCGCTGGAGCGCTTCCGGCAAGTCGGCCTCGGCCAGCTACTAAGCCCCGGACCGAAACGCGATCGCCGCACCGACGATGTCCGCCCTCGCCTCCACGCCTCTGCGCCTGTTGGGCTGCCTGCTGCTGGGCCTGTCGGCCCAGGCCGGCGCTCAGCAGGAACCTGCGGCCGAGCCGGTGTCGAATGCGGCGTCGATCCTGATCGCCGAACCGCCGGCCGCCAAGGCCGGCGAATGCTGGACGCAGGTGGTGATTCCGGCGCAGTTCGAGCGCCGCACCGAGACGCTGCTGAA
The DNA here is from genome assembly GCA_023254435.1 of Hydrocarboniphaga sp. Taxonomy (GTDB): domain Bacteria; phylum Pseudomonadota; class Gammaproteobacteria; order Nevskiales; family Nevskiaceae; genus Hydrocarboniphaga. The sequence continues at coordinate 3,426 of JALRLM010000471.1, read as the reverse complement.
GACCCCCGCCAGCGAGCGTCGCGTCCCGCGTCCGGCCCGTTACGAGTGGATCACCGAAACCGTCACCGTGCCGGCCGGCAAGCGTCGCGTCGTCACCAAGGCGGCCGAATACGAAGTCACAGAAGAGCAGGTGCTGGTCACTCCGGCCGGCACCAAAACCATCGCCACGCCGCCCAAGTACCGCACGGTCGAAGAGCGCGTGCCCTCGCAGATGGGCGCCACGCTCAAGCCCGACCCGGTCACCGGCCAGCTCTGCGTGGTCGAAGGTCCGGTGGCCTGGCAGATCGTCAAGCGCAAGCTCATCGTCGAGCCGGCCGGTCAGACCCAGGTGGAAACCGCCGCGCGCTACAAGACGGTCAAGCATCGCAAGCTCATCACGCCGGCCGAAACCAAGCTTGTCGACGCGCCCGAGCGCCAGATCAAGAAGCGCGTGCGCAAGCTCGCGGAGCCCGCCAGCGAGGACGTCGTCCCGATACCGGCCGTCTACGAGGACGTGGTGCAGATGGTGCAGACCGCGCCCGCGCGCAATGAATGGCGCAGCGTGCTGTGCGAAACCAATATCACGCCGGCGCTGCTCAAGCAGGTGCAGCTCGCGCTACGCGCCGCAGGCCACGAACCCGGTCGCGTCGACGGTCGCTGGAACGCCAGGTCGGCACAGGCCGTGCGCAGCTTCCAGGCCGCCAGCGGCCTGCCACAGGCCGGCCTGAGCATGGAGACCCTCGAAAAGCTGCAGGTCGGGGTCGGCACGCCACCGCCAGCCGCGACCGACGGCGGCTAAGCACCGCGCTACTTGCGCTCGGCCGTGCTGACGATGGCCGCCGCCATGTGAAACGGTTGGGCGCCGAAGCGGCGCTGCAGATCGGGCGGCAGGTCCGACTTGTCGATCTGCAGCAGCGACAGCTGCGCATACCCCGAGGCCGTGCGCCCGCCCCAGGATTCCGCCACCGGCCCGCTCTGATCGGGCTTGCGCGGGCGAATGCCCAGCTCGGCCAGTTTCTCCTGCTGCGGCACCAGGCTGTGCGCACCCTCGTTGAGCGGCTCGGTGGACGCTTGCACCTCGATCCAGGTGTTGTAGTCGCGCTGTAGCAGCGGCTCGGTCAGGCGCTGGGCCAGGCGCGTGCTCAAGACGCGCTGCAGGCCTCGACCGGCGACCTTGGCCGCGCGCTCCGCCGTGGCGGGCACCAGCGAACGCGAGGCCGACGGCGCCGTCTCGCCGATCGGATCGTCCGTCGCCCGTCGCAGCGCCGGGCGCAGCACCGAAGCCAGGTTGGTCTGCATGTGGGCGCGCAGGCGCAGGCGATCGCCATCCTGCTGTGGTTCCACCAGCACCTGAACCTGCACGCGGCAGATCGCGCCATGATGGCCGGCCGGGACTTCGGCGGCGAAGGCGAAGCGCTCGGGCTGGGCTTCGATGCGGCTCTCGAGCCGCTTGCGCAGTCGGCTTAACATTCCCATCTCGACTCCTGGTCGATTCCTCTGGGCGGACTCAAGATCCTCGCGGTGGAGTCGCCGTCACAGCGCGCTCGCACCGTCACCATGAGCTCATCATATCGCTTCGTCGTTTCGGGCCGGGTCCAGGGGGTCTACTTCCGGGAATCGACCCGACAGCGCGCGGACGCACTCGGATTGTCGGGCTGGGTGCGCAACCTCGACGATGGCCGTGTCGAAGGCCTGGCCTGCGGAGCGGCCAAGGCGCTGGCCGAACTGCAGCGCTGGCTGCACCAGGGCCCACCGGCCGCACGCGTCGACGCCCTGCACTGGGAGCCCGCCGACGAAGCCGCTCAGGGACCGTTTGTGGTGCGGCGCTGAACTGCCGACGTCGTCAGCCCGGCAATCGCCCGGCGCGGGACATCGCTAGGGAAGCGCTGATTAAGCGGCTGCGCTTCGCATCTCACACGAGGGCGCTGCTCGGAATCCTCACGTACAGATCGGTACGCTCCGGTTCCTGCGCTCCGTCCTCGTACGACCCGCGTGCGCTCGGCAACGCTTGATCAGAGCCTCCCTAAGGCCTCGCTGCCGTCGAAGACGGATCGCCGAGCGGCTATCGAAAGATAGTCGACCCCACTTTCCGCCGTTTCGTCATACAGCCGTCATTCAGGCTGAAGATCATCGCGGTCTTCTTACGGGACTAGCCGTAAGGATTCCATTCCTCACAGCCAGAAAGCCATGAGCGCCATTGATCAAGAAGACGTTCCGTCCAATCTCTCGCCGAATCTGCACTTCAACGACATCGTCAAGGCCGTACGTTCGCGCCGCGACATCCTGAAGGCAGGTCTGGCTTTCGGTGCCGTGGGCTTTTTGAGCCCGGCGCTCGTGGCTTGCAGCGACAACGATGACGACGAGGAAGGCGACGGCTCCGATGCGCCGCTGCTCGGCTTCGCCGCCGTGGCCGCCAACACGCTCGACACCATCACCGTGCCGGCCGGCTATCGCTCGGCCGTGTTCTGCCGCTGGGGCGACCCGCTGTTCACCGACTCGCCGGCCTGGCGCGGCGACGCCACCGACAGCGCCGATGCGCAGGCTCGCCAGTTCGGCGACAACCACGACGGCATGCACTTCTTCCCGCTGGGCGACAGCCAGAACAGCACCGAAGGCCTGCTCGTGATGAACCACGAGTACATCAACCCCGAATTCTTCTACACCGCCGACGTGCAGTCGGGCGCCACGCCGTGGTCGCTCGAGCAGGTGCGCAAGTCGCAGCACGCGCACGGTGTTTCGGTGGCGCACGTGCGCCTCGTCTCGGGCAGCTGGCAGGTGGTGCTCGACTCGCCGTACAACCGCCGCATCCACGTCAACACGCCGATGCTGCTGACGGGTCCGGCCGCCGGCCACGCGCTGCTGCAGACCAGCGCCGACCCCACCGGCACCATCTCGCTGGGCACGGTCAACAACTGCGGCAACGGCTACACGCTGTGGGGCACGTACCTGACCTGCGAAGAAAACTTCAACAGCTACTTCGGCACCACCAGCGGCAGCGACACGCGCAGCACCAGCATGCGCCGCTACGGCCTGGCCGGCGCCGTCTCGGGCAATCGCTGGGAAGAGCACGACGACCGCTTCGACTACGTGAAGGAGCCCAACGAATCCAACCGCATGGGCTGGATCGTCGAGATCGATCCCTTCGATCCCAGCTCCACGCCCAAGAAGCGCACCGCGCTGGGCCGCATCAAGCACGAGAACGCCGCGCAGACGCTGGCGCTCGACAACCGCGTGGTCGTGTACATGGGCGACGACCAGGCCAACGACTACGTCTACAAATTTGTCTCCGACCAGCCTTATGTGGAAGGCAACCCGGCCGCCAACAGGCAACTGCTCGACTCGGGCAAGCTGTACGTGGCCCGTTTTGACAACGGCGCCACCCGCGGCGACTTCATGGGCACGGGTGAATGGCTGCTGCTGGACAAACAGGCCAACCCCCTGCTGCGG
>JALRLM010000220.1 GCA_023254435.1 Hydrocarboniphaga sp. | reverse complement strand
GCTGTCGGCATCCAATGCCGGCTCGCCGGTCATCAACGACAAGGCCACCGACGCCGGTCAGGCGTACGACGATCTGGTCGCGCGCTTCCTCGGCGAAGACCGTCCGCATCGTTTCATCACGGCAGAGAAGAAAGGTCTGCTCAGCAAGCTGTTCGGAGGCTGATCATGGCCATCGACTGGTTGAAGCTGTTCAAGGGTGAGCAGAAATCCACTGCGCAGACCGCCAAGGAGCGCCTGCTCGTGGTGGTGTCGCACCAGCGCGCGGGTCGCGCCAACGGCCCGGAATACCTCACGCGCCTGCGAGAGGAGCTGCTGGCCGTGGTGCGCAAGTACGTGCCCGTGGACGACTCCGCCGTGCACGTCGACGTCAAGCGCGAGGACGGGGACGAAGTGCTGGCCATGAGCATCACGCTGCCCGAACGCGGCTGAGCTAGCAGGCGGCGGGCCAGCGCCATACACGGAAAAAGCCGGCAGCAATGCCGGCTTTTTCGTTGATCCGCACGCGATCCGATCAGGATCGGATGGCGATGCGGACCGGTGGCGCGACAGGATCGGCGCTTATGCTGCCTTGGGCGTGTCGCGCAGCTCCTTGCGCAGGATCTTGCCGATCGGCGACTTGGGCAGCTCGGTGCGGAATTCCACCACCTTGGGCACCTTGTAGCCGGTCATGTGCTGCTTGCAGTGCTCGCGCAGCGCCGCCGCCGTGAGCGCCTGGTCCTTCTTGACCACGACGATCTTCACGGCTTCGCCGGTCTTGTCGTCGGGCACGCCGACGCAGGCGACTTCGAGCACGCCCTCGTGCTTGGCGACCACGTCCTCGATCTCGTTCGGGAACACGTTGAAGCCCGAGACGATGATCATGTCCTTCTTGCGATCGACGATGCGCACGAAGCCCTTTTCGTCGATGGTGGCGACGTCACCCGTGCGCAGGTAGCCGTCGGCGGTCATGACCTTGGCGGTCTCCTCCGGGCGGTTCCAGTAGCCGGCCATGACCTGCGGACCCTTGACGCAGAGTTCGCCGGGTTCGCCCATCGGTACTTCGTTGTTGTCGTCGTCGCGGAAGGCGACCCAGGTGGAGCTGATCGGCAGGCCGATGGTGCCGTTCCAGTCGGGTTTGTCGAGCGGGTTGATGCAGACGCCCGGCGAGGTTTCGGTCAGGCCGTAGGCTTCCGACAACGGCTTGCCGGTGACCTTGGACCAGCGTTCGGCCACCGCCTGCTGCACGGCGGCACCGCCGCCCAGCGTGCAGCGCAGGCCGGAGAAATCCAGTTCGCCGAAGCCTGGTGTATTGAGCAGGCCGTTGAACAGCGTGTTGACGCCCGTGAAGGCCGTGAAGCGATGCTTCTTAAGTTCCTTGACGAAGCCCGGCAGGTCGCGCGGATTGGGGATCAGCACGTTCTTGGAGCCGATCGACAGGAACACCAGGCAGTTCGCCGTCAGGGCGAAGATGTGGTACAGCGGCAGCGGCGTGATGATGAGTTCCTTGCCCTCGGAGATGTGTCCGGTGAGCCAGGCGCGCGCCTGCAGCACGTTGCCGACGATGTTCCTGTGCAGCAGCTGCGCACCTTTGGACACGCCCGTGGTGCCGCCCGTGTACTGCAGGAAGGCGGTGTCGTCGTGCGTGAGATCCACGCGGTGATACGGCTGCGAGCGGCCGCGCGACAGCGCCTTCTTGAGCGGCACGGTGCCCAGGATGTCCCACTCCGGCACCATCTTCTTGACGCGCTTGACCACGAAGTTCATCAGCGCCGACTTGGGGAACGGCGCCAGGTCGCCCATCTGCGTGGTGATGACGGTCTCGACCTTGGTGTTGCCGACGACTTTCTGCAGCGTGGTGCAGAAGTTCTCGATGATGACGATGGCGCGCGCCGCGCTGTCGTTGAGCTGATGCTCGAGCTCGCGCGGTGTGTAGAGCGGGTTGACGTTGACCACGGTCAGTCCCGCGCGCAGCACGCCGAACATCACCACCGGATACTGCAGCACGTTGGGCAGCATGATGGCGACGCGATCGCCGCGATTGAGCCCCAGCACGTTCTGCAGATAGCTGGCGAAATCCTGGCTCAGCTTGTCGAGATCGTCGTAGCTCAGGCTTGCGCCCAGGCATTCGTAGGCCGTCAGGTTGCGATACTTCTTGCAGGCCTGCTCAAGGATGTCGACCACCGACGCATAGGTGTTCAGGTCGATGTCGGCGGGAACGCCGGGCGAATACTGCTTCAGCCAAATGCGGCCGTCGTGGGTCTCCATCGTCGCGTCCAGTGCCCGTAGCGGGCTTCTAAAAGTTTTTATGACGGCTTCGGCGGGCCGAAGCTCCGAATCCGCCGATCATAGGGGATAGCCGTCGGCGGTTGAACAAGAGATTGACATCATCGGCTGTCGGCTCCGGGATGATCCGGTCCGCTGGCGTCGCAGGCCATTCGCGGACTCGCGCCACAAGTATGTGATGCAGCGCATGTCATGCGAATGGTGAGCGGACGCGAGCGACTGTTCGATTAATGCGCCTTGGGTACGGCGGCTGTGGGCGACGAACCCGAGCGCAGCCAGTCGCGCAGGCTCATGCGGCCGGTCTGCTCGTCGAACGAAGACTCTGCGCGATCGAGCAGCTGCGCCACCTGATGCGCAAGGCTGCCGTGCAGGCGCGGGGCCTGGTCGCCCGATCGCATTGCGCGCCACAGCTCGCCGAGCTGGATCACGCCTGGATCGCGCGCGGGCACCAGCTGCGTGCGGGTGTCGCCGGTCTCGAGCAGGAAGCGTTCCCCGATCAGCATTTCGGTGACGCGCGTGACGTTTTCGGGCGGCGCGTCGATGGCGTCGATGAGGTCGGATTGCGTCGGCGCCGGCTTGCCCGCGCTGTAGCGCTGCGCCACCAGTGCCATGATCAGCAGGCTCAGGAACTCCACGTCGCGGCCGGCGATCTGTTGCTGGCGCTGGGTGGGTTCCAGGTGTCGCGGGTTCTGCACGTAGAACGCGATCTGGCAGCCCACGAGCAGGATCAGCCAGCCCAGCTGCAGCCAGATCAGCAGGAAGATCACCACCGCGAAACCGGAGTAGATCGCGTTGTAGTTGCTGGCGCTGGCGACGAAGGATGCAAAGGCCACGCTGCTGGTCTGCCACAGCACGCCGGCCGTGAGTCCGCCGACCACGGCGGCGCGCCAGCGCACGCGCGTGTTGACCAGGAACAGATACATGAAGCTGAAAAGC
>JALRLM010000356.1 GCA_023254435.1 Hydrocarboniphaga sp. | reverse complement strand
TCACGGCCGACCACGCTGTTGAAGTCGCGCACGAGCATGGGATAGGGATGCGGGCCCGCGACGGTGCCGATGACGTAGAAGGTGTCGTCGACGTTGGTCACCCAGTCGCGCATCGCTTCGTTCAACGCATCCTTGAGCGTGCGCGTGCCGCTGGTCACCGGCACCACCTCGGCACCGAGCAGCTTCATGCGATAGACGTTGGGCGACTGGCGCTCGACGTCGTCGGCGCCCATGTAGACCACGCACTTGAGGCCCAGGCGCGCCGCAATGGTCGCGCTGGCCACGCCGTGCTGGCCGGCGCCGGTCTCGGCGATGATGCGGGTCTTGCCCAGGTGCTTGGCCAGCAGGGCCTGCCCGACCGTGTTGTTCACCTTGTGCGCGCCGGTGTGGTTCAGGTCCTCGCGCTTGAGCCAGATCTGCGCACCGCCCCAGGCCGCGCTGAGACGCTCGGCGTGGTAGAGCGGCGACGGGCGACCCACGTAGTGCTTGAGGTCGTTGTCGAGCTCGGCCAGGAAGGCCGGATCGTTCTTGAGCTGGTTATAGGCGTCTTCGAGCTGCCGCAGCGGCTCCATGAGCGTTTCGGCGACGAAGCGGCCGCCATAAGGGCCGAAGTGGCCGCGGGAATCGGGGTACTGCTGTTCGGTTTCGATCGTCATGATGGTCTAGAGCTGCGAGTCGGCGCTGCGCACCGCCTCGACGAAGGCGCGCATTTTCTGCGCGTCCTTGATACCGGGAGCCGACTCGATGCCACTGGAGACATCCACCGCGTCCGGACGCGCCATTGTAACCGCGCTGGCCACGTTGCCCGGGGCCAGTCCACCGGCCAGCACCCAGAAACGGCCGAAATCGCGCGGCGCCTGCGACCAGTCGAAGGCCTGGCCACTGCCACCGAGCTCGCCCGGCGCATGGCTGTCCAGCAGCAGGCCGCGGGCGTCGTCGAACTGCCGCTTCCAGTCATCGAGGTCCTGCGGCGATGCCATCGGCACGGCCTTGAGATAGGGGCGCGCCCAGCGACGGCAGAACCCCGGCGTCTCGGCACCATGGAACTGCAGCAGGTCGGGCTGCACCTCGTCGACGATGCGCTGCACCCAGCCGGCCTCGGCATCGCGGAACAGCGCCACGCAGGAGACGAAGGCCGGCACACCATCGCGCAGCGCACGCCCCTGCTCGGGCGACAGCGCGCGCTTGCTGCGCCCGTCGAACACCAGGCCGACCGCATCCACGCCGAGCGCGACGGCGGTGGCGAGCTCGTCGGCGCGGGTGAAGCCGCAGAACTTGATGCGGGTGCGAAAGCTCATTGCAGTGGGTCGAAAAGTCTTGCGGGTGTCGTAACCGCGAAGGCGGGAGTCGGGGTCCTGGCCGTCCGGCACCCCGCTGGCGGAGCCTGATCCCCGCTTTCGCGGGCCGGTCTCAGGGCAACCAGAAATCCGGCGTTTCGGGCAGCCCGAATTCGTCGGGGTAGTCGGCGGCGACGAAGTATAAGCCCGAGGCCGGCGCGTTCATGCCGGCGCGCGTGCGGTCGCGGCTGGCCAGCACCTCGCCCACCCAGGCTTCGGGGCGCTTGCCCTGCCCGACTTCGATCAGCGTGCCGGCGATGTTGCGCACCATGTGATGCAGAAAGGCATTGGCGCGAATCGCCAGCACCACAAAGTCGCCGTGGCGGCTCACGCCGATGTCGGTGACGCAGCGCATCGGCGTGGTCGACTGGCATTCCGAACCGCGAAAGGCCGAAAAATCCAGTTCGCCGACCAGCGCCTGCGCGGCGCGGTGCATCGCCTCGGCATCCAGCGTCCAGTTGATCCAGGTCGCACGCCCGCCCAGCAGCGCCGAGCGGGCGCGGCTGTTGTGGATCACGTAGCGATAGCGCCGCGCCAGCGCGCTGTGGCGGGCATGAAAATCCCCGCGCACGGGCTGTACCCAGCGCAGCGAAATGTCCTCGGGCAGATTGGAGTTGGTGCCCAGCAGCCAGGCGTAGGCGCTGCGCTGCGCCTCGGTGTCGAAATGGATGACCTGCGAAAACGCATGCACGCCGGTGTCGGTACGACCGGCGGCCGCGATCGCCACGGGATGCGCGGCGACCGTCGACAGCGCCGTCTCGATGGCGGCCTGCACCGACGGCGCATGGCTTTGCGACTGCCAGCCCGAATAGGCCGTGCCGACGTACTCGACCGCCGCTGCCCAGCGCGTCATGCGTCGCGCGGCGGCAGGCGCGACAGCAGGTCGATGGCCTCGGCTTTCTGCGCGTCGCTGCCCTGTTCGCCGACTTCGTCGAGCAGGCTGCGCGCCATCTCGTGGTCGCCCATGTCGCGGTAGGCACGCGCCTGGTCCAGCTTGGTGCCGGCCTCGTCGTCGGTGGTGAACTGCTG
>JALRLM010000344.1 GCA_023254435.1 Hydrocarboniphaga sp. | reverse complement strand
ATCAGCAGGCACTGGGTAGCGAGCACATGCTCGACCTCGGAGGTGCCGATTCCCATTGCAAGGCATGCGAATGCGCCATGGGTACTGGTGTGGGAATCGCCGCAGACAACCGTCATACCCGGCAGGGTCGCGCCCTGCTCCGGGCCGATCACGTGGACGATGCCCTGGCGCAGGTCGTTCATCTTGAATTCGATGATGCCGAATTCGTCGCAATTGGAATCGAGCGCATCGACCTGCGTGCGCGAGATGGGGTCTTCGATGCCCTTGCTGCGGTCGGTGGTGGGCACGTTGTGGTCGGCCACCGCGAGGTTGGCCGACAGGCGCCAGGGCTTGCGCTGATTCAGGCGCAGGCCGTCGAAAGCCTGCGGGCTGGTGACTTCGTGCACCAGATGGCGATCGATGTAGAGCAGGCAGGAGCCGTCGCCGTTGTCACGGACCAGGTGCTCGTCCCAGATCTTCTGATACAGCGTTCTCGGATTGTCGTTCGGGGTGGCCAAGGTGCTGCCTCCGGTAGAGATTGCGCAAGAATTGCCCAAAGTTTCGGGGCGCAGTCTAGGCCCGGGCTTGCTATAACTCCAATGAATCGTTTGAATGCCTGAAATTCCAAACTGGAATCCATGGCATGGAGCATCAAGAGCTCGCCGCCTTCATCGAAGTGGCCGACAGCGGCTCGTTCTCGCAGGCCGCCGAGCGCCTGCACCTGACCCAGCCGTCGATCAGCAAGCGCATCGCCGCGCTCGAGGATCGTCTGCGGCGGCCGCTGTTCGACCGCGTCGGCCGGCGCATCACGCTGACCGACGCCGGCCGCACCCTGCTGCCCTACGCGCGCCGCGTGCTGCAGGAGATCGAAGACGGCCGCCGCGCGCTGTCGAAGCTGTCGGTCGAAGTGGCCGGGCGGCTGTCCATCGGCACCAGCCATCACATCGGCCTGCACCGGCTGCCGCCGGCGCTCAAGTCGTACACGCAGCGCTTTCCCGAGGTGGATCTCGACATCCATTTCATGGACTCCGAGGACGCCTGCGAGGCCGTGCTGGCCGGCAAGCTGGAACTGGGCATCGTCACGCTGCCGCTGGCGCCGCTGCCGCAGCTCGACTGGCGCGTGATCTGGCCGGACCCGCTGTCGGTGGTGATCTCGCCCGACCATGCGCTGGCGCGTCACGATTCGGTGCCGCTGCGCCAGCTTGCCGACCATCCGGCCGTGCTGCCCGACGAGGCCACCTATACGCATCGCATCATCGTGCGCGAGCTCGAAGCCCATGGCGTGGCGCCGCGCGTGCGGCTGGCCACCAATTACATGGAGACGCTCAAGATGCTCGTCGCCATCGGCCTGGGCTGGAGCGTGCTGCCGAGCTCGATGATCGACGACAGCATTCGTGCCCTGCCGGTGGACGGGCTGGCGCTGCAGCGCGAGCTCGGCGTGGTCTGGCACCAGCGACGCACGCAGTCGGCGCCGGCACGCGCACTGATCGACGAGCTGCTCGCCGAAGCCCAGATGCCTGCGAACTGAGCGGCGCGGCGGTTATGCTTCGCGACATGCTCTCACTGACCGAATCCCGCTGCGTCATCGGCGGCTACTCGACGCGCGTGCTCGAACGCGCTCACGACGCCGACACCACGCTGTTGTTCATCCACGGCTGGGCCGACAGCGCCGACACCTTCCGTCCGCTTATGGACGAACTGGCCGACCTGCCCGCGCGCTTCGTCGCCGTCGACCTGCCGCACTTCGGCGGCGCCGACGATCTGGCGCCAGGGCCACAGCTGCCGCAATACGTGAACTTCGCCAATGCGGCGTTGCGGACCTATGCCGATCGTGGCCGACTGCTGCCGATCGGCCAGTCGCTGGGTGGCCGCGCGCTGCTCATGGGGCTCAATGCGCCGGGCGCGCCGAAGCTCGACCACTGCATGGTGATCGGCCCCGCGCCGCTGGAACCGCCCACCTGGCAGAAGATGCTGGTGCGCAACGCCTCGGTGGCGACCAGCGCGAGCAAGCTCGGCGGGCCGGTCGATCGCGAAACCCAGCTGCAGGAGCTGCTCAAGAGCTTCAAGCGCACCTGCTTCGCCAATTGCGATCAGGTGCCCGAATCGGTCTGGCGCGACTACCTGTCGCACTACACCGACCTGCGCATCGCGCGACACATGGATTCCTTGCGCTCGCTCGCGGCGGAGTTCCAGCAGCCACTGGACCTGTCGTCGCTGCAATGCGAAGTCGACATCGTCTGGGGCGACCTCGATCGCATGGCGCCCGTGGCGGGCGCCGAGCGCTACCAGCTGGCGCTGACGCGCAGTCGCCTGACGATCTTCGCAGGTTGCGGCCATCACGCGCATCTGGAACGCGTCAAGGAAACCGCAGCGCTGATCCGTTCGCTGCTGTCGCCCTTGGCCTGAGGCCACGCGCGACATCGATCGCCCGTCGTGATCCGACGAGCGGTCCGGCCTGAGGACAAAGTCGCCGCCAGGGTGGGCAATCGGTCACGCCGTCCACGCATCGAACTTGCGGTAATGGCGCATCCCCCCGATCGGCGCAAGGCCGATTCGGCGTGATGCCCTTCGGTGCGTAAAAGGAGAGACCACCATGCACGCCTGCACCCGCGTTCGCTTTCACGTTTTCGTCGCCCTGCTGCTGTCTGCCGGACTCACCCCGCTCGCGGCTCAGGCCGAGAAGGGCATCGCCATCGACAGCCCCTCGGGCAAGGCCTATGTCTTCGACACCGCGACCAACAGCATCGTCTCGGTGATCCAGGCCACCGCGCCGGGCACCACGACCAGTCTCAACGACTGCGAGATCAGCCAGGACAACAGCAAGGGCTACGTCACCAGCACCAACTCGGTCACCGTGCTCGACCTGCCGCAGGCCCGCGTCAACACGACGATTCCGCTGGCATACAGCCCGATCGATCTGGTGCTGACGCCCAGCAGCCGCTACCTGATGACGACGGGCAACACCGAGACCACGCCGGTCAATGCGATCGACACCACCACGCTGCGAATCACCAGCAGCCTGCTGCCACCGGCCGGCACCTATTACGGCTCCAGCGGCCTCAAGTGGATCGACGCCTGCGACAACCAGACGCTGATCGGCGGCTTCGGCACCAGCTATTTCGACGACACCGCCCTGCACCGCCTCTCGCTGAGCCCCAGCGGCCAGTTGCGCTCCACGCTGGTGTCGGGCCCACGCGTGGGCTACGGCGGCAACGGCCATTGCGCACCCGGTGGCAAGACCGCGGGCGTGATGCAATCGGCTTCGGGTTTCGCTTCCGTCGTGGTGGCAGCGATGGCGGTCATTCCCGAGAACCAGCGCTTCGGCTACAACGGCCGCACGCAGTCGGGCGGCTTCAGCGTCGATGGCCAGCAGTTGCTGATCCGCAGCAACTACGGCGTGAGCGCCTATAGCTACAACCCGGCAACGGGCCAGATCGGCCTCGAGCCGCTCTGGTATCGCGACGCCAGCGTCTACGATGTCTACGCGCAGTATTTCGGCACCGACTTTCTGGCCGTCTCGCGCGACACCGGCAACGTCTACTACAGCGACGCGAGCACGATCCGCGTGGTCAAGCCCGGCGACGGCTCGCTGGTGGCGAGCATCGTCACGCCGGCGACGAACCTGACCGGCGTGTGCCTGCGCAAGTAAAGGCCCAAGCCAGGCTCACGATCCGCCGCTGTACTGGCTGGGGCCAGCCAACAGCGGCGGTTCTCGATCCACCGTGAGGTGGAACGGCACTCGCCTCGCTTACAGCTCCAGCTTGTAGCCCACGCCGTAGATCGACCGGATCAGTTCCTGATCGGGGCTGGCCTGGTCGAGCTTGCGACGCAGGTTCTTGATGTGGCTGTCGACCGTGCGATCGGTGACGACGCGGTGGTCGGTGTAGAGGTTGTCGAGCAGGCGGTCGCGCGAAAATACGCGGCCCGGCGCGGCCGCCAGCGTCTTGAGCAGACGGAATTCCACGGGCGTGAGATCCAGCGGCTTGCCGCCGAAACTCGCGGTGTAGCGGGCCTCGTCGATCTGCAGGCCGGTCGGCGCGACAGCCTCCGTGCTTTCGCTGGCCGGTGACGTGGCGCTGCGCTGCGTGCGGCGCAGGATCGCCTTGACGCGCGCCACCACCTCGCGCGGCGAGAAGGGCTTGCAGATGTAGTCGTCGGCACCCAGCTCCAGGCCGACCAGACGATCGATCTCTTCGACGCGCGCCGTCATCATCACGATCGGCACCTCGCTGAAACTACGCAGTTCGCGACAGATATCGAAGCCGTCGCGGCCCGGCAGCATGAGGTCGAGCAGGATCAGGTCGGGCATCTGCGCCTTGACCGCGTCGATCACATCGCGGCCGTCGTCGACGATCTGCGTCTCGAAGCTCGCGGCCTTGAGGTAATCGCCGACGAGATTCGCGAGCTTGGGCTCGTCTTCGACGATCAGGATGCGGCGGGTGCTGTGCTCGTCGCTCATGCGCGCGTCAACGGCAGTCGAATGGTCATGCGGACTCCTCCCAGCGACGACGGCTCGGCCGAGAGCTGGCCACCGTGCGCCTCGACGATGTTGCGGCAGATCGCCAGGCCCAGGCCAGCACCGCCGCTGGCGCGATTGCGTGAGGCTTCCACGCGATAGAAGCGCTCGAAAAGACGGGGCAGCAGCTCGGGCGCGACGCCGGGCGCGGAATCCTCGAAATCCAGCCGCACCTGCGCACCTTCGATGCGCACCCCTACCTGCACTTCGCCGCCGGCATCGGTGTATCGCAGGCTGTTCTCGAGCAGGTTGCCGAACAGCTGGCGCAGGCGGCCCTCGTCGGCCAGCACCGGCAGTTCGCACAAGGCACCGCGTTCGGAGAGTCGCAGTCCATGCTGGGCCGCGCGTTCGCGATAGCTATCCAGGCTCATGCGCAACACGCCGCCGGCATCGACGAGCACCTTGCGATACGACAGCGCGCCGGCGTCCGACAGCGACAGATCGTAGAGATCGCTGACCAGCTTGCTGAGCAGGCTGATCTCGGCCTGCAGCGAATGAATGGAATCGATCGTCAGCGGCCGCACGCCGTCCTCGATGGCTTCGAGCTCGCCCTTGAGCACAGCCAGCGGCGTGCGCAGCTCATGCGAAACATCGGCCATGAAGGCACGGCGCATGCGCTCGTTCTTTTCCAGCGCCGCGGCGAGCTGGTTGAAGTCCTGCGCCAGCTCGCCGATTTCGTCGGTGGACGACACGCGCACGCGCGCCGAGTAGTCGCCGCTGGCGAGCTTGCCGGCAACCCGCGCCATGCGCCGAACCGGCGCCAGGAACAGGCGCGCGAGGCCATAGGCCACCAGTGCGGCGATCAGCGCGCCGAGCCCACCGACGATCCAGGTGGCGCGGAACTGCTGGGCCTGGAAGCGAACGTCGGCGGCCACCGTCACTTCCTCGAACGGCAGCAGGGCCAGCCAGCCGACGACCACGCCATCGACCTCGACGGGACGCAGCACCGCCTTGTCGGTCATGCGCGGATGACCGATGACGAGCTGGCGATTCGCATCGAGCACGGCGACGCGCAGGTTGAGGCCGGTCAGCTCGACGTCGGGCGGTGGATCGAAGGGGCGAGCGGCGCCCGACGGGGGAATCGTGTCTGCAGCGGTATTGTCGGGATCTTCGCGCTGAGGGCGGATCAGCCGAAAGAACATGCGCGGGTTGTCGCGCAGAAATTCCCAGCTGCCGTTCTTGCGATAGGCCGCGACCAGGCCCGGCATCAGGTCGTCGATACGCGCCTGGCTCTGTTCGTTCAGGTAGCCCAGAAAGCCGTGCGTGAAACTGACGCGCGCCGCCACGCCCATGGCCACGGTGACCAGCAGGCTGGTGGCGAAGATGGCGACGAAGAGTTTGGTTGTGACGCGGGTTTTCATGCCTGGCCAGGCGCTGCGGCGGTTTGCAGCCCCGCCTTTTTAGGCCCCTGCCGGCGATGCGGCAAGCCCCGCCGGCGCTGCAGGCGCAATCTTCAAAAACTCTCCACAGTTGCGAGTCGCCCTGGAGCGCGACCCGACACAAAGCAGCAGCGGGTCACCCCGCCCTGCAGACGCCCGGCGTGCGAGCCTCGGTACGACCACCGTTCTGCTGTTGCGATCGCTCAGGCGATGTCGAAGCGACGGCCCGTGCGCACCCATTCGTCGATCACCTGTGCCGGCTTGGCGCGCGAGAACAGATAGCCCTGGCCGGCATGGCAGCCGTAGCGGCGCAGCAGGCCGATGGTGTGCAGATCCTCGATGCCCTCGGCCACCATGTCGAGCCGCAGCCGCTGTCCCAGTTCCACCGTGGCCTGCACGATGTCGCGGCCGCGCCGCTCGGTGGTCAGGGTGGAGATGAAACTGCGATCGATCTTGATCGAGTCCACCGGCAGCTGGTGCAGGTAGCTCAGCGACGAATAGCCGGTGCCGAAATCGTCGAGCGCGATGCGCATGCCATCGCTGCGCA
>JALRLM010000341.1 GCA_023254435.1 Hydrocarboniphaga sp. | reverse complement strand
TGGGGCGCGCATTCTAGTGAAGCGCTGCGTCGGGATCATGAGACCCGCTGGCAGTGATTCGCATCGAGGCCTGTAGAATCGCCCCCGATCAGCGCCCGCACCGACGCCCGCCCGCCACGGCGCGGCCGGCGCCCGGGTTCATCGGGCGCTCAGTCTTTCGGACTAGGGTCGGCCGGTCGCCAGCATGAGAGCCAGAGAAGACAGATGATTCAGCGTTCCGCCGCGATCACCCTCGCCGCCCTGCTGGCCTATCAGGCTGCGGGCGTCGCTCGCGCACAGGACGGCTACGGCCAGGACCGTTACGGCAACTCGTCCTCCGGCAGCCGCTACGACAGCCAGTACGGCTACGACAACGGCGACCGCTATATCGACGATCCCTACGCCGATGGAGGCTCGCGCGGCGGCTACGGATCGCCCGACCGCCAGTTCCGCGAGGACGCGCGCTACTCCACCGATCGCACGGATGCCCGGCGTTCAGCCGTGGAGCGCATCCAGGACGAGATCGCCGCCGGCCGCGATCAGATGGAACTGGACCGCCGCCGCACCGAACGCCTGCGCGCGCAGGCGCGCAGCGAGCGCGAATCCGAGGACCTGCGCCTGGCCTTCGAAAATCGTCGCGAGGCCTTCGAGCGCTGGCGCGAGCACAAGGAAATGCAGCGCGCGCGCATCGAATCGAGCCGCTGAGCACGGTGCTACGGCACCATCACCAGATTCGATAAAACATCACAAAAACAAAGCGGCTCAAGTACTTCCGGTCGCTTCCAACGTAATTTCGAAGCGAATCCGAGGCTTCGGGATGTTCTGCGCAGGCGGCGGTTTGCGGCCGTCGCGCGGAGCGCTAACGTAGCGCCCCATCCCCGTGCCTGCCTTGCCTTGGCCCTGCGTCCGCTCCCCGAAAGCCTGCTCAATCGCCCCGACATCTGGCTGGGCGAGAAGGCCACGCGCATCGCCGGCGAGTCCAGCGGGTACGCTGCGCTGGATGCCCTGCTGCCCGGCGCCGGCTGGCCGCGCGGCACCATCAGCGAGCTGCTGATCCCGCGTCCGGGCGTCGGGGAGTTCGGCCTCATGCTGCCGCTGCTCGTGCGCCAGAGCCAGATGGGCCGGCGCGTGGTGTTCGTCGGCCCGCCGCACATCCCCTATGCGCCCGCGCTGGCGCGTGCCGGGGTGGCGCTGCAGCAGTTCTGGGTCATCGAACCGCCCGCCACGGCCGATCGGGTCTGGGCCGTCGAGCAGATCCTGCGCTGCGCCGGCACCGGCGTGGTCGTCGGCTGGCTCGACACGGCCGAGGAACGCGTGCAGCGGCGCCTGCAGCTGG
Organism: Hydrocarboniphaga sp.; assembly: GCA_023254435.1. Taxonomy (GTDB): domain Bacteria; phylum Pseudomonadota; class Gammaproteobacteria; order Nevskiales; family Nevskiaceae; genus Hydrocarboniphaga. The sequence goes on along the minus strand of JALRLM010000341.1, from coordinate 5,118 downwards.
CGGCCGAGCAGAACGGCGACGGCGTGGTGGGCCTGCTCATGCGGCCCGAAAAAGCCCTGCGCCAGCCATCGGTGGCGGCCCTGAGACTGGCCTTGCGGCCCGAGCCCACGGGGACGCGCATCGAAATCCTCAAATCGCGCGGCGGTCGCGTCGGCCAGAGCCTGAGACTGGGACCACATCCTGCGTTTTCCACCGGCGCCCGGGCGGCTGGCGGCTGACTCCCAACTCGTTGCGATCCGCGTCAACGCCCTGCGCAGTGCGCCGTTGTGATGAATGGTCGCCGCTTTGCGACCGCCAAACGGGCCGCTCCAAGGAGACGCATGAATTGTCTGCCGAATTCAGCTTACTTCACGTTTGCACTGAAGCGGACCTGTCACTGGTCCCTCTTTGTAAGGTCCTGGTTTGCTGCGGGACTGGCGCTTAGCCTGAGTGGCTGCGGCCAGGATCCCAGCCCGCCCCCGGCCGGCGACGAGCCAGCGTTTTGTATCGACGCGGCTGGCACGCCTGCGCCAGCAGGCCGACTGGAACTGCGCCATGTCGCCCGGGCGCGCGAGCGCGATGCGGTCTGCAACGACGGCAGCGACGCCAGCTACTACATCCGCCACGGCACGGGCTGCGGCGCGGGGCGCTGGATCATCGCCTTGCAGGGTGGCGGCAGCTGCCAGCAGGCGGCTTGCCCCGATCGCGCCACGTATCTGATGTCGACGCAAGACGATCCGGCGTTCAAGGACGATGGCGGCCTGTTGTCCGCCGATGCGACGCAAAACCCTGACTTCTACACCGCCACGCAGGTCTACGTGCGCTACTGCAGTTCCGATGTCTTCAGTGGCGACCGGCCGGCCTCTGCCGACACCGGCGGCATCGAGTTTCGCGGCTCGCGCATCGTTGCCGCCGTGCTCGAGGATCTGGCCGATCCGGAAATCACGGGCACATCAAACCTGGGCACCGCGCGCGAAGTGCTGCTGGCCGGCGGCTCGGCCGGTGGCGTCGGCGTGCTGCAGAACCTCGATCGCGTACGCGAAAAACTGCCGGGACGATTCGTGCGCGGGTTTTCCGATGCGGGCTGGGAAGTCGATATCGAGCTCCACGGCCGCACCCTGACGACGACGCAGGAAGCCACCGCGATCGGCAGCTTCTGGAACGGCCAATCCGATGCCGACTGCATGGCGACCGAAACCGCCGAGCCCGGCCGTTGCGGCGTCGGCGAGACCTTGCAACCTTACCTGCAGACGCCCTTGTTCATGCAGCAAAGCCAGCGAGATCCGAGCAAACTCGGCAACAACGGCGTCACCGAACCGCTCGACGACGCCGAACTGGCCTACATCGAGCGCTATGCCGCGCAAACGCGCGAGTCGCTAACGCGGCTCGGCGAACTCGATGGCGTCTACAGCCCCTACGATCCGCATCACACCCGCTTGTGGGACGACGACGCGTTCAACGAGGCGGTGATCGGCGACGTCTCCTTGAGGCAGGCACTCGGCGACTGGTACTTCGGTCGAGCCACGACACGGCTGATTGAATCGCCCTGAAGCCAGCCTGTCGACTCTATTGCGCGGCACGTCTTCTGCTGGGCGTGATCAGATCGGCTGCGTTGGAGTCGGCGAGGTCGCCGGCGCGTGCGTATCGGGACCGGGCGGCGGTGCGCCTTCGGGGGTTTCGCCTTTCATGATCTCGGCGCGCAGATGCGGCAGGAACAGCGGATATTCGCGCGCGATGAAGCTGATCACGCCCTCGCGCACTCGGCAGCGCAGATCGAAGTTGCGGCCCGAATCCACCGACGACAGCAGTACGCGCAGCTGCATGGTGGTATCGCTGGTATCGGTCACCTGCACGATGCCGACACGACCGTCCCAGTCCTTGTCCTGTTCGCAGATGCGCGTGACTTCGGCGCGCACGGGATCGACCGGCATGCGGTAATCCACCCACAGCATCACGGTGCCGAGAATCTGCGAGGTCTTGCGCGTCCAGTTCTGGAACGGTTTCTCGATGAAATACTGCAACGGCACGATCAGCCGCCGCTGATCCCAGATCGCCACCACCACGTAGGTGCCGGTGATTTCCTCGACGCGACCCCATTCGCCTTCGAGCACCAGCACGTCGTCGATGCGAATGGGCTGCGTGAGCGCCAGCTGCAGGCCTGCCAGCATGTTGCCGAGTACCGGCTTGGCCGCGAGGCCCACGGCAAGTCCCGCGATACCGGCCGAAGCCAGCAGGCTGGCGCCGACCTGCCTCACTTCGGGAAAGGTCATCAGCGCAATCGAAACGCCGATCAGCAGGATCACCAGATGCACCGTACGCGCGAGCACGCGCGCCTGCGTGAGCACCGAACGCGCACGCAGGTTGTCGGCGGCATCGTAGGGATTGAGCTGCACGACGGTATCGCGCGTCACCGATACGCAGCGCATCAGCAGCACGGTGAAGGCGCAGATCAGCAAAACGCCGATGCCATGCCGTATGCCCGCAATCATCGGAATTTCGTCGCCCGCCGCCTGCGCCACGATGTTGAGCGCGAGCAGTGCGACGAACACCGTCACCGGCGTATGCGTGCGCCGCACGATCATGCCCAGCACGGTGAAATGGCTGGTGGCGCGTTCCGCGAGCTTGTGAAACACGCGCATCGCCACAAGCACGGCGAGCAATGCGACGGCCGCCGATAGCAAGGCATTGACCCACGGCGGCCATTGCTCGTGCCAGAACTCGATCAGCGCTTCTACGGTAGCGTCCACTACGGGCTTCCTTTCCCAATGCCGGTATGGTGCGACAACGATCAGCAGGGATTGTGCCGATCGAATTTCTCGAAGCCTTCGATCGACACCGGCGCACGGAAGTCACGCCACCGCGACATCGGCGTCGATGCGGCGTGAAGCCGCACCGGCGCCTTCGCGCATCATCAATCCAGCGACGACACCTGCACGAGCGCCGCATCGAGCCCGACCACGCGACCGTTCTGCACGATCACGGGCTTCATGCGGCCTTCCACTTCGAAGTACAGGCTTTCGCGATACAACGCGACCTTGCCGTTCTGTTCGTCACCGACGACGAGCGCGTCACCCTTGGTGAAGACGGCTTCGTCGGGCGCGGTCGTCGCGGCGTCGACCACATAGGCCTTGCGGAACACCGGCTCGCCACAGGACTCGAGCAGCCGGTACTTGGACAGCCCTTGCGAAGCGATGGCCTGATCGCAGCCCGCCGTCGCCGGGCGGCTGTCGAAGCCCTTGCCGTCGTCGCGCGTCTCGGCCAGGCGACCTTCGACCATGCGCAGTACCGCAACCTCGCCCTGCGGGCCGGGGTTGTAGTACCACTCCTCGACCGGGGCGATCACGTTGTCCTTCGGCAGGGCAGCGTCCATGCCCCAGGCATCGCGGAACGAAGGTTCGCCACACGCCGCAATCACCTCTTCGGCCGTCGCCAGCGCTGTGATGCGATCGGGCTGCTCACAATGGGCGGTCTTGAGTGGCGCCAGCTCGGGCGTTGCGTCGGCAGCGGCCGAGATCGGCGGCGCGGCCGGGTTGGTGGAACAGGCGGCAACGAGGGCCAAGACGACGAAAGGCAAACCACGATAGGCAAGTCGATCCATGACAATTCTCCAGGCAGTCCTTGAGTCCAGCCATGCCGGATGCGGCGGCCGGACATGACAGGAGATTCATGTTTCAGGCCTGAATTCGCTGTTAACGACGCAAAGCCCGCCAATTTCGTAACAGACCTGCCGTTCGAAGGCCAAGTGCCTAACCAGGCTTAAGATTTAATCTCGTGCCACGGCACGACGCGGCCAGCTCCCGATTCGAGCTTCGGGGATCTCTTGCAAGATGAACGCGCGCGAAAGCGGTTTTCGGCAGCCTTGCGGCGTTGCGCTCGCGAAAAGAGGCGTCAATGAAAAAAGCCGCGCCGGATTGCACCGGCGCGGCTTTTCGCCCGTTTCAGGGCATGGACGGCGTCAGTGGCTGGCACCCTGGGTCGAGCCGCCATCATCGCCCCGTGCGACCTTGGACGACGCGGTCGCATCAAGGCCGCCCACTTCGTTGGAGCCACTCTGCACGACCAGCGCCACACGGCGATTCGCCTGGCCCTGCTCGCCCCAGGCGCCCGGCGCGAGCTGACGATTGCGCTGATCACCATAGCTGACGGCCTTGACCTTGTCGGCCGGCAGACCTTCGGCGACCAGATGTTCGCGTACCGATTCGGCCCGGCGCTGGCCGAGCTTCTTGTTGTACGCAGGCGAACCCGCCGAGTCGGCATAACCCTCGACCGTGACTTCCATCTGCGGGCGCTTGCGCATGACGTCGACGAACTCGTTGAGCGCCTGCTCGTCGGCAGACCGCAGTTCCGACTTGTCGAAATCGAAATGTGCGGTCATGTCGAGGCGCAACCGATCCTGCAGATCGGTGATGGCCACTTCCTGGTTCTTGAGCTTGCCTTCGAGGTCACGACCCAGCGCCGCGATCTGATCACGCGACTCCGCGCGCGCGACACCGATATCGCCACGCAATTCGGCGACGGTGGCATCGAACTCACTGCGTTTGACGTAATGCTGACAGCCCGACAGAACCGCCAACGCGGTCATGCCGATCAGCACACCGCCCACCCGAGCTTGAATCTTCATGCTTGCGATCTCCTTCGCTTGTTATGGAGCATCCGGCCCCATCGCTGCGCCAATCCGAATACTTACCCACATCGCGCAGCCGACGAGGTCTCGCTCGTCCAGGAGTGGACGAACGAAGTCGGGACCGTAGGAAAGTGAAGATGAAGTCCGACTGAATACGGTCGGATCGGCGATCGGCATGCGTTGTTCATGCAGCAATCGCGATGCCTGCAGTGCAGGGGCGCTTATACACACCGAGGCTTACATCCACCGAGCGTTGCCGGCCAGGACAACACCAGTGAGGAGCGAGGATGCAGGCGGGATATTGTCCTGCGACCGATGAGATGGTTGGCGAGACTGATCGCCTTCAGGCCGCCATCGGCAGGGGCTGAGCGCCCTGCCCCATGGCGAAATGCGCGACCGAGAGAGCGGGCACCCAACCGATGATCGAGCGTGTCCATTCGCTGCCACAGGCGACACAACCGAACAGTTCCATCTCCGACTCACGCTGCGGATCGACGATGCGCTCCAGAATCACT
>JALRLM010000327.1 GCA_023254435.1 Hydrocarboniphaga sp. | reverse complement strand
CCTGCACACCCGCGCCAAGGCCGGCCTCTTCGATGTGAGCCATATGGGCCAGATTATTCTGCGGGCGAAGTCGGGCACGTTGACGTTGAGAATGGTGTCGCTGGGCAGCGGCTCGCGTGCGAGGCGTTCGACCAGGATCGCCGCGACCTGCGCCGCGCTGTCGAAGTGCCGGGGCGAGATCGAGACGTTGGAGATGGCGATGGCCGGAAAGCCCAGCCAGCGGCCTTCCATCGCCGCAGCGACCGTGCCCGAGTACAGCGTGTCGTCACCCAGGTTGGCGCCGGCGTTGATGCCCGAAATCACCATCTGCGGGCGTTCGTCGAGCAGCCCGTTGAGGGCCAGGTGCACCGAGTCCGACGGGGTGCCGTCGACGCAGATGCAGCGCTCGTCGTGACGATGCACGCGCAGGGGGTTGAGGATGGTCAGCGAATTGCTGGCGCCGCTGCGATTGCGGTCGGGCGCCACCACGGTCACGTCGTGCTGCTCGGCGAGCCGCTTACGCAAGGCTTGCAGGCCTGGCGCGGTGCAGCCGTCGTCGTTCGAAAGAAGAATCCGCATGGCCTCGACGAAAGGTCGAAAGAGGGCTAAAGATTCGCTAGTGTACCCCGCGCCGACCGCGTTGATGCCGATCAGCCTTTCAGCCTCATGAGCCTATCCGACGACGATGACGATCTCGCCGCATTTCGCAGCGCGATGGCCGACGTCAAGCGTCAGCCGGTCACGCAGCACGTCGCGCCCGACAAGCCGCTGCCATCGACGCGGCCGCGACAGGCCGAACTCGACGAACTGGCGGTGCTGGCCGAAATGCTCGACGGCCCCGATCCCGAGACTTTCGAAAGTGGCGACACGCTGACCTATCGCGCTGACGGCATCCAGGACAGCGTCTGGCGTCGCCTGCGACGCGGCGGCTATCGCATCGAAGCCGAACTCGATCTGCACGGCCTGAATCGGGACAAGGCTCGCGTGGCCGTGGTGGGCTTCCTCGCGCAGTGCCAGGACCGGCGTCAGCGCTGCGTGCGCATCATTCACGGTAAGGGCAATGGATCGCCCAACTCGGGCCCGGTGATCAAGCGCCTGCTGGACGGCTGGCTGCGCAAGCGGCGTGACGTGCTGGCGTTTTCAAGCGCGCGCCCGCACGACGGCGGGACTGGCGCGATCTATGTGCTGCTGCGCAGCAGTTGAAGATGGGCGAAGCGAAAAAGTGAAACGCAGTGAGGCCAGCGGACCTCAGGCGGCCTGACTGACGGGGCGGCCCGGCGGTGGCGGTTCGAGTTCCAGCGCGATCTGGCGGAACACCTGCTCGAAGCGCTCGCGGCCCGCGATGCTGGCGAACTGCAACGCGCCCTGCAGCGCGGCGGCGACTTCCATGGCCTTGTCGCGCGGATCGCCGTCGAAGGCGATGGAGCCGTCGCGACGGCCGTCCTGCAGAGTGAGCACCATCCATTCGTAGACGTCGCGCATGAGCATCTGCGCTTCGCGCCGCATCAGGTCCGGAATGGCATCGAATTCGGCACCGAAGATGCCGACCGGGCAGATGCGCCAGCGGCCTTCGAGGTGATCGGCATAGGTCTGCAGATACGAAACCAGGCGTTCGAAGGCCCGGCTTTGCTGCTTGGCTTCTTCGGTCCAGGCCAGGAAGCGGAGCCGGTACCGGCGCACCAGGGCGACGCCGAGGTCTTCCTTGGTGGAGAAGTGGTAATGGATGGCGGCATTGCGAATGCCGAGCCGTACTGCGATGTGCTGATAGCTGAAACCGTTGAATCCGCGCTTGAGCAGTAGCTCTTCCGCCAGGATCAGGATTTCTTCGCGAGTGTCGCGGCCTCCCCTGATCGGGCGGCGTCTGGAGACGGGTCGGGTCGGAACGGTCTGCATCCCTGGATTATAGGCAGGCCCATTGCTCAGGGGCTAGGCCTTTGATTTTTCGCTGCAATGCAGCAAAACCACGGCGTGCGCGGCGATACCTTCGCGGCGTCCGAGATGGCCCATGCCCTCGTTGGTCTTGGCCTTCAGATTCACGCGCGAAACGTCGACGCCGAGTTCGGCCGCCAGCGTCTGCACGATCGCCGGCGCATGCGGCGCCATGCGCGGCACCTGCGCGATCAGCGTCAGATCGGCATTGACGACCGCGAAGCCGGCGGCGTGAACACGGCGCATGACTTCGCGCAGAAAGACCTTGGAATCGACGTCCTTGTTGCGCGGATCGTTGTCGGGAAACAGGCGACCGATGTCGCCCCCCCCGATCGCACCGAGCAGCGCATCGCAGAGCGCGTGGATGATGGCGTCGCCGTCGGAATGCGCGACCAGCTTCCAGTCGCAGGCGATGCGCACGCCGCCCAGCGTCATGCCCTCGCCGGCTTCGAGACGATGCGAGTCGAAGCCGTGACCGATACGAAAATGGAGTCCGTCTAGCATGTGCCGGTTCGCGGTGGAGCCCGATCAGGGCTGCAATTCCTGGCGCTGTAACCAAAAATCGGCCAGCACCAGGTCTTCGGGATAGGTGACCTTGAGATTGCTTTCGCGACCGCGCACCAGGCGTGGCGCATAACCCGCGCCTTCCATTGCGCTGGCCTCGTCGGTGACCTGCAGGTTGCGCTGCGCG
>JALRLM010000293.1 GCA_023254435.1 Hydrocarboniphaga sp. | reverse complement strand
TGGGCATCTACCTGGACGACGTCTACATCGCCCGTCCGCAGGGCGCGCTGCTGGACGTGTTCGACGTGGAGCGCATCGAAGTGCTGCGCGGCCCGCAGGGCACGCTGTACGGCAAGAACACCACGGCCGGTGCCATCAACGTCACCACCAAGAAGCCCAGCTTCACGCCCGAATCATCGATCGAGCAGTCATTCGGCAACTACGGCTTCATCCAGTCCAAGGCCTCGATCACCGGCCCGCTCAACGACAAGGTCGCCGCGCGCATTTCGTTCTCGGGCACCCAGCGCGACGGCTTTCTGCACAACGTCGCCACCGACGACGACCTCAACGATCTCAACAACCTCGGCGTTCGCGGCCAGCTGCTTTATGTGGCCTCCGACGACGTGCAGGTGACGCTCGCCGGCGACTTCACGCGCCAACGCCCGGAAGGCTATGCGCAGGTCTACGCCGGCGTGGCGCCGACGCTGCGTCCCGCGCGCCGCCAGTGGGCGGCCATCACGGCCGACCTCGGCTACTCGGTGCCCAGCACCAATCCGTTCGATCGCCTGACCGACACCGACACGCCCTGGCGCTCCAAGCAGGACATGGGCGGCGCCTCGCTGACCGCCGACTGGAATACCGGCATCGGCCAGCTGACCTCGATCACCGCCTACCGCTTCTGGGAATGGGATCCGTCCAACGATCGCGACTACCTGGGCCTGCCGATCACCACGGTCTCGGCTGCGCCGTCGGATCAGGAGCAGTGGACGCAGGAAATCCGCCTGGCCGGCGACATCACCCCCACCTTGAACTACGTGGTCGGCGTGTTCGGCTTCTACCAGAACATCAAGTCCGCGCCGGTGCACAAGCAGGAACAGGGCGCCGCCGCCGCGCGCTTCCTGCTCGACCCGAACGCCGCCGGCTATTCGGCCGACCTGCTCGACGGCTACGGCCAGGACACGCGCATCGACTTCGATACCGAGAGCGCGGCGCTGTTCGGCCAGCTCGACTGGTCGATCACCGACAAGCTGCACGTACTGCCGGGCCTGCGCCTGAACTACGACAAAAAGAAGATGGACTTCGCCGCCTCGGTCTACGGCGGTCCCGAAAACCCGACGCCCGAGCAGCTCACGCTGCAGCGCAGCGTGCTGTCGCCGCAGGCCTACCAGGCCAACGTCGACGACACCAACGTTTCAGGCCAGCTCACGCTCGCCTACGAGATCAACGACTCGGTCAACGTCTACGCTACCTATGCCAAGAGCTACAAGTCGGTGGGCATGAACAGCGCCGCGCTGCCGACCGACGCCAACGGCAACCCAGCCTTGAGCGCCGCCACGGTGAAGCCCGAAGACGTCGATCACTACGAAGTCGGCATCAAGACCCGTCCGCTGCCGGGCGTCACCGCCAACCTGTCGGCGTTCAACACCGAGATCAAGGACTTCCAGGCCCAGGTGCAGAACAACGCGGTGGGCGCGCTGCGCGGCTACCTCGCCAACGCCGAGAAGGTGCGCGTACGCGGCGTGGAGTTCGACAGCAATGCCCGCATCGGCAGCAGCCTGACACTGTACGCGGCGGCGGCGTACACCGATGGCGAGTACGTGTCGTTCAAGGACGCCCCGGCGCCGCTGGAACAGAGCGGCGGTGCGGCGGCCACGCAGGTGGTCGATGCCTCGGGCTCGCGCCTGCCCGGCATCTCCAAGTGGGCCGGCTCCTTCGGCGGCGAGTACGTGATTACCAGCGGCCTGCTGGGTCGCGAGGGCGACTACTACCTCGGCGCCGATGGCAGCTCGCGCTCGGACTTCTCGTCCAGCGCCACCGAGTCGGAATATCTCAATGTCGGCGGCTATACGCTCTACAACGCCCGCGTCGGCTTCCGCGCCAACGATGGCTGGGAGCTCGGCTTCTGGGTGCGCAACCTGACCGACAAGGACTACTTCGAACTGCTGGCGGCCGCCTCGGGCAGCACGGGTCTCTACGTTGGCCAGCCGGGCGATCCGCGCACCTACGGCCTGACCTTCCGCGCCCGCTTCTGATCCACTCGTCGTAAGGCTTTCTCCCCCCGGGGCGCAGGATGTCGATATGGCATCCTGCGCCCCGGTTTTTCATTGTCCGGGAGACGCTGGTCGCGTGAGCACCGAGCCTCTGTTCGCATCGAGATTGCACAGCCCGGTCGGCGAACTGCTGCTGCTCGCCAATCCACGTGGACTTTGCGGGCTGCACATGGAGATCCAGCGCTATCCGCCTGCCCCGGCTGACTGGCGATCGGACGAGGCGCGCTTCGCCGAGGCCAGGCGACAGCTCGCCGCCTATTTCGCAGGCGAACTGCGCGAGTTCGACCTGCCACTGTCGCCCGAGGCCACACCTTTCCAGCGTCGCGTCTGGGACGAACTCGTGCGGATTCCTTTCGGGCAGACCACCAGTTACGGCAAGCTGGCGCACCGGCTCGGCGACATCAAGGCCTCACGCGCGGTCGGTCTGGCCAACGGGCGCAATCCGATCAGCATCGTGGTGCCCTGCCATCGCGTGGTGGGCAGCAAGGGAGCACTGACGGGCTATGCGGGCGGGCTCGAACGCAAGCGCTGGCTGCTCGACCACGAAACGCGGCTGGCCTTCCGTCTGGCGTAAGCCAGACGGACGCGATCAGCTGCGATTCTGGCGCCGGCTGCGCTTGTCCTCGTACATCTTGGCGTCGGCCATCGCCAACAGGCGCTCCAGATCCTGCTCGCCCTGCTCGCCGACGGTGACGCAGCCGACGCTGGTCGACAGCCTGTAGTTCTTGCCCATCTGGCCGTTGAAACGCTCCAGCGCCTCGCGCAGGCGCGCCACCATGGCTTCGGGCGCATCGGGATGGTTGACGGCAAGCACGCAGAATTCATCACCGCCGAGGCGACCGATGATGTCGGACTCGCGGAACACGCGACGCAGCAGGCCGGCGAAATCCGCGATCATGCGATCACCGGTCTCGTGGCCCAGCAGATCGTTGACCGCCTTGAGACCGTCGAGATCGAGATAGATCAACGCGCAGCTCACGTCGCCGCGACGCGCCAGCTTGAGTTCCTGCTCGGCCATCAGCATGAAGCCGCGGCGGTTCTTGAGATGCGTCAGCTCGTCGGTGATCGACAGGCGACGCACTTCCTCGCTGGCCGCTTCGAGTTCGGCGGTGCGATCGCGCACACGGCGTTCGAGGTCGGCGTAGATCTGCAGGTTCTCCAGCGCCACCGCCGTGGTATCGGCCAGTGCCTGCAGCAGCGCCAGCTGATGCGTGTTCGGACGATGACGATGCGCCCAGTAATTGCCGATGGCACCGATCGGCGATTCGGTACGGATCGGCACCGTGGCCAGGCTGCGAACGAAGGTGGGCCGGTAGGCGTCGTGCGGCACGCGCGGGTCCATGTAGATGTCTTCGATCACGGCCGGCTGGCGATTCAACATCACCCAGCCCGAGACACAGATCTCCATCGGAAACCGCTTGCCCTTCCACAGCGGCTCGATGGCGTCCTCGTCGGCGTAGAAGCACTGCTGGCCGTCACGCAGCACCAGCGTGGCACCGTCGGCGCCGGTCAGTTCGCGCGCGGCGCTGCGCACGATGCGCTGCAGGCCCTCGAGATCGCGCACCAGCGACAGCTCCTGCACCACCCGCACGAGCCTGTGCATGCCGCGCAGGTAGCGAGCCACCTCCTGGGCATCGGCAGGCGGCTCGGCAGTCGTCGCGGCGAACGGCAGGATTTCAGCGCTCATGAGACCTCTCCGACGCGCGACTCGGAACCGGGGGATTCCAATGCAGGCGCGCAATCGCTTCGGGGCGGTGGTCAACCAGCGGGCCGCCCTCGGGAAGGCTCGGCAATCTGGATTTTAGAATGAATATTACCGCTGCCGCATTGCAGGACGAAAGGTATGCGTCGTACGAAAAAGTCGATAAAACGCAGGAAGAGCGCACCAACCGGAGCCGATCGCTTGCCGCCACGATTGCCGTGCCGTCTGCTCAAGGCTCCAGAGGCTGGAATTCGGCTCCCGCCTTGCAGTCAGCCCGATAGCGTCGGACGTTGAAGACGGGGCCGGCCTCGCCTCGTCGAACATCGATCGCCACGGCCGTGCGCTCGCGTGTCAGCGGCGGCCCCTCGCAAGCGTCGCTGGCGGCTTCCTTGAAGTCGGCCATCGACTTGAGCGCCTGCCCATCGAGCGCGACGAGGTTCAGGCCGGTCAGGCTCTGTCCCATCTGGTAGGCGTCCCGGCGCAGCAGCATTTCCTGCACGCCATCGCCGTCGACGTCGGCCACGCCGACGAGGAAGTTGCCAGGCAACTTGTCAACTCGAGCTTCCAGGCGCCCGTCCTGCACGATCAGCAGGGTCGCCAGCGGCGCCTGCGGATCGGCGGCGCGAGGCCCACCGCGTTGCACGACGTAAGCCGTCTGCTCGCCGCCGGGCAGAAAACGCCCGCTCACCACCGAATTGATCGTGGCCTCGCCACCCAGATCGGCGAAACCAAACACGCGCTCGCGCTCAGTTGCCGACATCTGCGGCACCGGCGGCAGCACTGCGGTACGCATGTCGATCAGCGTCGATTGCGTCGGCGTGGGCGTGCTGCCCCCGGCCGTCGCGGGCACGGCAGCCGGGCCGACGTAGCGCCGACCGTCGAAGATGAAACGGCGATCGCCAGGCTCCAGCACCAGATCATGGAATCCACCGTGGCGCGATTCGAGCAGGCGCAGACGCGAGGAGCGCTCGCGCAACAGCAGCGACGGACCGTCGCCCCTTTGCGCATCGGCCGAGGTGGCACGCAGCAACCACCACGGCGCCTGATCGTCGCGTACCAGGCAGTTGCCCGATCCGGACACGATCCAGTCGAGCTTGCCGTCCGCATCGACATCGACGCGATGCACACGCAGCGAGCCGGCCTCGATCCTCACCTGCCCGCTGGACTCGTCGAGCCAGCAGCGCAGCAGGTCTTCGTCAGTCGAGAGCGCATCGAGCAGCACCGGCGGCAGCGTGCTGCCTGATTCGCCGGCACCGATGACGAAACCCGTGTCGCTCGCCGCATCGGCCCAGCCGCCGCGCGAGCAGGAGACGATCACCAGCATCAGCAACAGCACGGCACAGCGGGCCGAACGGCCGGCATCACGCAGGGTCACGTCGAATCCTTTCGAGCGTCATCGGACGAAGACCTCGAACTGTGGCGGCCGCGCCACGCCGGCGCAAGCCGCCCCTCGCCGCCGCCGATCAGTGGCGTGCGTCGAAACGGCCGTCGAGCAGATCGCCCACCCAGTTGCGAATGGTCTGCGGCGCCGCCTCGATGTGGACGTGCGGGCCGCTGGAATTGCCCGTGGAGCCCTGCAGGCCCACCGATTCGCCGTAGCGCACGGTATCGCCCGCACGCACGTCGACACGCGACATGTGGAACAGGTAGACCAGCCCACCGTCGTCGCCACGCAGGATCACTGCGTTGCCGGCATTGCCGAGCGGCCCCGCGCTGACCACGGTGCCGGCCACCGGCGAGGGAATGCGCTGCGCGTTCTGCGACTCGCCCGGATGCGCGATGGTGACGTCGCGCACCTCCAGCGTCTGACCCTCGCGAACCTTGGTCTGGTAGTCATGATGCGCGCGCAGCTGCGAGGGATCGCTGATCTGCACGGTACCGCCCCCCGTGGCGTAGACCGTATAGGGGTTGTAGGTCGGTATCTCGCCGGCGGGTGCCGGCGTCTGCGTGGCCGGTGCATCGCTGGCGAACAGGGCGCGGCCGGTGGCGTCGTCGAGCAGTCCGGTCGCGGTCAGGCCTTCGGCCTGCTGGAAACGGCGGATGGCCGCCGACGTATTGGGACCGAAATCGCCGTCGACGAAGCCGGCACGCTGGTTTTCGGGCACCTGGCCGCGATCCACCAGCTGCTGTTGCACCGCGCTGACGCCGCCATAGAGCCGCGACGCCACCGCCGAGGTCGCCTCGCCCGAAGTCACTGAGCCATCGCGGTTGTAGTCGAGCCCGCTGTTGAGCCGATAGGCCTCGCTGCCGCTCGAAAACAGCGTGTCGCTGGGGTTGGGCCGCGCCCGTCCCGACAGCACCGAGGTATAGACGCCCTCCAGCGTGCCGAGCTGGCCCTCGTACTGGTTGAAGTAGGCCTCGACATGGCGCAGCTGCTCGGTCGCGCTCATGCCGCGCAGGGCCTCGACGCTGGTGCCGAGCCCGCGCGCCGTGCTGGGCAGGAACTGGATCAGGCCCGTGGCGTCGGTGGACGGATTGTTGGCGCGTGGCGAGAAGCTGCCGCCGGTCTCGAAGCTCATCACCGCCATGATGTATTCGGGCCGCGTATCGAGACGCTGCGCCATCGCCTCGACTTCGGCGATGAAGGCCGGCGTCACGTTGGCGTTGCCGCGCACGCCGGCGATCTGGTCGTAGTCGAACTCGCCGGCCGCCGGCGGCGCGGGATTCTGCCCATCGGTGACCGGTGCAGGATCGGCCGGATCGGTCGTCACCGGCGTCGTTTCGCGCGGCGGCGTCGAGCCTGCCGCACCTGGTATGACGAGCACGTCGCCCGGATAGATCAGATCGGGATTGCGGATGTCGTTGGTCCGCGCGATGGCGCCGGCGCTGACACCGTACTGCGCGCCGATCTCCGACAGCGTTTCGCCCGAACGCACAACATGCGTACGCGCGGCATCGCCGCCCACGTCGGCCGCTGGCACACGCAGGCTGTCGCCCGGATAGATCAGGTTGGGGTTGGACAGCTGAGGATTGGCCGCCGCCAGCGCCTGCGCGCTGACGCCATAGCGCTGGCCGATGGAACTCAGCGTCTCGCCGCGGCTGACCTGATGCTGCAGCTGCGCATTGCCGATGCGATCGCCATCGGGCAGGTTCAGACGCTGGCCCGTGATGATCAGATTGGGGTTGCCGATCTGCGGATTGGCCGCGATGAGCTTGTCCAGCGACACGTCCTGCTGCTGCGCGATCTTCGACAAGCTGTCGCCAGCCTGGACTTCGTAGGTTCTGGACATGAGGCGGGCTCCCTGCCGGCACGAGTGAGAAGCCGCAGTGTTGCCAGCCCCGTCCTCGCCCTCCAGCCGGGTCGTGCCCTAGCTCGGGATTACCCGAGCCCGCACCCGGACGCGATCTTCAGTCCGCGCCTTCCGAATCGCCGCGCAACCAGCGCCACAGCGTGGTGCGCGATACGCCGAGCTGCCCGGCGAGTTTTTCGCGGCTGCCGCCCACGGCCGCCAGCGCGTGCTGCAGGCTAGCAGCGTCGGGGCGCACTACGCGCGGGGCGGGCGCTCGCGCCGACTCGGCCGGCAGCGCGGCGATCGCGGCCTTTGCCGGCGCGCTCGCGAACAGCTCCGGCGCGCAGCGCAGCAGCAAGGTCCGCGTGATCGCCGACAGCGGCGACTCCGCATGCGCGAGCACGGCCAGGCGTTCGGCCAGATTGCGCAGTTCGCGCAGGTTGCCGGGCCAGGCATGCCCTTGCAGCACAGCATGCGCAGGACCGTCGAGCACCATCGGCCCGGCACCCGCCGCGCGCAGGAAATTCATCAGCAGCAGCGGAATGTCGTCGACTCGCTCGCGTAGCGGTACCAGGGCCAGGCGCAGCACGTTGAGCCGGTAGTAAAGATCGCGCCGGAAGCGGCCATCGGCCACGCGCACATCGAGTTCCACGTGCGTCGCCGCGATCACGCGCAGATCCACCGGCGTCGGCCGCACGCTGCCCACGCGCAGCACCTCGCGCTCCTCGAGCACGCGCAGCAGGCGCGTCTGCAGGGCCAGCGGCATTTCGCCGATCTCGTCGAGAAACAACGTGCCGCCGTTGGCCGCTTCGATCAGCCCGACGCGACCGCCGCGACGCGATCCCGTGAATGCACCTTCCTCGTAACCGAACAGCTCGGATTCCAGCAGCGATTCGGCGATGGCGCCGCAATTGACGGCCACGAACGGCACCGAGCGGCGCGTGCTGGCGCCATGCAAAGCCTGGGCGACGAGCTCCTTGCCGGTGCCGGTTTCGCCGGTGACGAGCACGGTGCGATCGCTGGCGCCGTACAGGCGGATCTGGTCGCGCAGTTCCGTCATCGATTCGCTGTTGCCGATCAGCCGGCGCAGGCTGAACTTGGACTCGGCCGGCGGCGGCGCGAGCCCACGGCGCGGCCCGCTGCGCGCCGCCGCCAGCATGCGCGCCAGGTCGATGGCCTGCTGGAAGCTTTTGCGGATCGACTCCACCGAATACATCAGGATGCCGGTCACGCCGAGCCGCTCGGCCAGCTCCGAGATGTAGCCGGTGCCGACGATGGCGCCGCAGCCCAGCGCGATCAGCTCGGCCACCAGATCGCGCGCCTCTTCGGTGTTGGTGTACGAGCGCAGCTCGATCTGCAGCCCGAACTGCTGCCTGAAGGCCGTGAAGGCCGGTAGCTCGTTGCCGTAGACGACCACACCGATGCGGCTCGAATGACGGCGCGCGCGCGCCAGCGCCTGCATGAGATCGAATCCGTCGGGCTGGATCAGCACCAGCGGCTTGTCGATGCGATTGCGCAGGTACTCGCCATTGGAGCCGGCCGACAGCAGCACGTCGCAATCCTCGGTGCGCAGCCGCTCGCGGATCAGCGTCACCGCCTCTTCGAAACCCAGGTTGATGGTGTCGATCTGTGCGCGGCCGTCGAACTCGGGCGTGACGTCGCGCAGCAGGCTGGACAGACGGGTCACGCTGACCGTCCAGATCGTGGGCAGGTTCGAGTCCTGGGGCTGCATGTTGCAGATTATGTCTCAAATCAATGTTTCAAAGTTTCAATTCACACTTAAATGAAACGACAATACGACGGGCACGCCCTTACAAAAACCAGTAAATCGATCATTTTCAGTAGCTTGAGATTTCATACGGCTATAAAAAGCCGCTGGCACAAGGCTTGAGAACCCGAGGCACCCGGCGCCGTTGCGATGTCGCATCCCCGCAAAGGCCAACCGGCCGCCTCGCCCTCTCACCACCGGAGCCGCACATGACGACTTCCGCCGGCGCAGCCTTCCGCGCCGCCCTCGCCGCCGAGAAACCGCTGCAGATCATCGGTGCGATCAACGCCAATCACGCCCTGCTCGCCAAGCGCGCCGGCTTCAAGGCCATCTACCTTTCGGGCGGCGGCGTCGCCGCGGGCTCGCTGGGCCTGCCGGATCTGGGCATCAACAATCTCGACGACGTGCTCACCGACGTGCGCCGCATCACCGACGTCTGCGACCTGCCGCTGCTGGTCGACATCGACACCG
Organism: Hydrocarboniphaga sp.; assembly: GCA_023254435.1. Taxonomy (GTDB): domain Bacteria; phylum Pseudomonadota; class Gammaproteobacteria; order Nevskiales; family Nevskiaceae; genus Hydrocarboniphaga. Next base: position 106 of record JALRLM010000293.1, on the reverse strand, counting down.
GCTTCGGCGCCAGCGCCTTCAACATCGAGCGCACCATCAAGACGCTGATCAAGGCCGGCGCGGCCGCCTGCCATATCGAAGACCAGGTCGGCGCCAAGCGCTGCGG
>JALRLM010000226.1 GCA_023254435.1 Hydrocarboniphaga sp. | reverse complement strand
TCCTCGATGTCGATGGTCAGGCTGACCAGCCGCGATTCGTGCACGAGCTGGCGCAGCAGCACCGAGGCCAGCAGGCGCGAGTCGATGTTGCCGCCGCAGATCACCAGGCCCACCTTGCGGCCGGCGAAGCGTGCGGGGTCGGAGAGCAGCGCCGCCAGGCCGACCGCGCCGGCACCTTCGGAGATCACCTTCTCGATGTTGGCCAGCAGGCCAATGGCGCGCTCGATGGCGGACTCATCCACGCGCATGAGCTCGGCGACTTCGTCGCGGATGATTTCGATCGGCAGCTTGCCGATGTTGCGCACGGCGATGCCCTCGGCGATGGTCTGGCCGCCCTTGACCAGCCCCAGGTCGCCCTGCAGCGCGGCGTAGGCCGAGGGATAACCCGCCGATTCCACGCCGACCACGCGCAGGTCCGGCTTGATGCCATGCGCGGCGATGGCCATGCCGGCGATGAGCCCGCCGCCGCCGATCGGCACCACCAGCGTGTCGAGCTCGGGCGCGGCGGCGAGCATCTCGAGCGCCACGGTGCCCTGGCCAGCGATGACGCGGGCGTCGTCGTAGGGGTGCACCAGCGTCATGCCGCGACGGCCGATCAGTTCGGCCTCGAGAAAGGCCTGTGATTCGGCCAGCGTCTCGCCGTGCAGGATCACTTCGCCGCCCAGTTCACGCGTGTTCTTGACCTTGGTGAACGGCGTGTTCTTGGGCATCACGATGACGCTTTTGATGCCCAGCCGCGTCGCGTGATAGGCCACGCCCTGGGCGTGGTTGCCGGCCGACATCGCCGCCACGCCGGCCGCGCGCTCGGCCTCGGTGAGGCTTTCCAGCTTATTGAACGCACCGCGCTCCTTGAACGAGGCGGTGAACTGGAAGTTCTCGAACTTGAGCCAGACCTCGGCGCCGGTGATGCGCGACAGCACGCGCGAGCGCCGGCAAGGCGTTTCGATGATCTGGCCCTTGAGCGCCTGCGCGGCGCGGGTAACGTCGTCGAAGCTGACGGCAGGGTTTGCGACGGTATTCATCATTCTCCGGGCGGCATGCCGCCTGCTCAGGGCCTGGTGGCGGACCCGGCGCCCGCCAGCCTGCTGACGACGCCATTCTCGAACTCGACGGTCCGGCCCCCACTTTTCTGCGCGCGACGATAAACCCAGCGCTCGCGCACCGCATCCGCATTTTCCCCTGCCTGGGCGTTTCCCTTGGTTTTGGAGCGCCGGGCCGGCAGCGCCTGCACCGAGTCGGGCGCACCCCAGACATGGCGGACGTCGGCGGCGCTCATGCCCGGCACGACCCGGCCCTCCGTCAGCGCCGCATGCACGCGGGCCTCGCGCGCGCGGCGCTCGGCGTGGCGCTGGAGCCAGGCGGCATCGGCCTGGTCCTGGCGACTGCGATCGCGCTCGGCGCGCGCCTCGTGGTCGGCTTGCAGATCCAGCCCCCGGCTGCCGGCGATACCGGGAGGCGCCTGTTCGGGCTCCGGCACGGCCCCGGCCGCGCAGGGCGTGTCGGTGTAGACCGTAGCGCCATCGCGCTCGCAGCGATAGACGGCCGCCACGCCGGAGCCGCTCGTCAACCCGAGCAGAATCACGGCCAGAAGAACGCTCGCGCGCATACGCCCCCCATGGACAGCGGACGGCCGGCGGCCATCTTTGGACAGTCTGCTGCGGGAGATACGCATCGCACCGTAAAATAGCGCTCACTTTCGCGCCGAACCCCCAACACGCTCCATGAAGGCCCTCATCCTCAGTGCCGGCCAGGGCAGCCGTTTGCTGCCGCTGACCACCTCCCGTCCCAAGTGCCTGATCGATTTCAGCGGCCACACGCTGATCGGCTGGCAGTTGCAGGCCCTGGCTGCCGCCGGCGTCGACGAGGTGGTGGTGCTGACCGGCTTCGGCGCCGAGCAGGTCGAGGACGAGCTGGCCCGCCATGCCCCGGCCGGCCTGCGCGTGCGCACGCTGTTCAACCCCTTCTACAAGCTGGCCGACAACCTCGCGAGTTGCTGGCTGCTGCGCGCGGAAATCGAAGGCCCCTGCCTGATTCTCAACGGCGACACGCTGATCGAGCCCGACATCGCGCGCCGCCTGCTGCAGGCGCCTGAAGCGCCGATCACGGTCACCATCGACCGCAAGGGCCAGTACGACGCTGACGACATGAAGGTCCATACCGAAGGCGAGCGTTTGCTGGCCATCGGCAAGACGCTGACGGCGGACATCACCGACGGCGAGTCGATCGGCTTCCTGCGCTTCTCGGCCGAAGGCGCCAAGCGCTTCGTCGCCGAGATCGAGCGCGTCATGCGCCTGCCGGAAGGCGTGAAGCTGTGGTACCTGTCGGCCATCAACGGTCTGTCGCAAAGCGGCTGCGAAGTGCGCGTGACGTCGATCCAGGGCCTGCAGTGGGGCGAAGTGGACTTTCACCCCGACGTGGCCCGCGCTCAGGAACTCACCGCCGGCTGGGCGCAGCGCTGGCTGCGCGGCTGAAGCCTCAGGCCGGCACGGC
>JALRLM010000204.1 GCA_023254435.1 Hydrocarboniphaga sp. | reverse complement strand
GAATGCGGGGCGTGCGCATCACTGCACGTTGCCCATGAGTTTCTTGACGGGCCGGGCGATCAGCAGCATGAAAATGCCGGCGCCGATGGTGGTCATGAACACGAACAGGAAGCGGTCGGGCACGGCGGCGATGTTGGTGTCGTCGGCCAGATGCCCGGCCAGCAGGCCGGCGATCAGATGGCCCAGCGAGCTGGCCATGAACCAGGTGCCCATCATCTGGCCCACGTAGCGGCGCGGCGCCAGCTTGGTCACGGCCGACAGGCCCACGGGCGACAGGCACAGCTCGCCGGTGGTGTGGAACAGGTAGGTCAGCAGCAGCCAGGTCGGTGCCACCTTCTCGCCGGCGACCACGTACTGCGAGGCGAAGAACAGCACCAGAAAGCCCAGCGACACCTGCACCAGGCCGAGGCCGAACTTGACCGGCACCGAGGGGTTCAGATTGCGCCGGCCCAGGTTGACCCACAGCGCGGCGAAGAACGGCGCCAGCAGCACCACGAACATGGGGTTGATCGACTGCAGCCACGAGGCCGGCACTTCCCAGCCCAGCACCACGCGGTCGGTGTAGTCCTGGGCGAACAGGTTGAACGAGGAGCCGGCCTGCTCGAAGCCGCTGAAGAACACCGCATTGCCGGCGAACAGCACCATGATCGCGAGCACTTTCTTCTTCTCGATGCCGTCGAGTCCGCCGAAGGCCAGCACCGAGCCGAAATAGACCGCCGCCAGCAGCACGATCAGCACGCCGGTGGCCTTGGAGACGCCGACCGGATCGATCACCACTTCGCCGGTGATGGCCGCGATGGCCACGGCCGCGATGGCGCCGACGCCGAGCACCACCATCGACCAGCCGCGGCGGCGGCGCGCGCCGTCGGCTTCGGCATCGCCCGTGCTGGCCGGTTTGAGTCCGATGTCGCCGAGTCGATGGCCGGTGAGCTTGTAGAGCACCAGGCCGGCCACCATGAACACGCCGGCCGCGCCGAAGCCGTAGTGCCAGCCGATGTTCTCGCCCAGATAGCCGCACAGGATCTGGCCGAAGAACGAGCCGATGTTGATGCTCATGTAGAAGATCGAGAAGCCGGCATCGCGCCGCGCGTCGCCTTCGGCCGTATTCGGGTACAGCTCGCCGACCATGGCCGAGATGTTGGGCTTGAGCAGGCCGGTGCCCAGAGCGATGAAGATCAGGCCGATGAAGAAGGTCGTGTTGCCCGGCAGCGCCATCGTGAAGTGGCCCAGGGCGATGATGCAGCCGCCATAGAACACCGCGTTGCGCAGTCCCAGCAGGCGATCGGCGATCCAGCCGCCCGGCAGCGAGGCCAGGTAGACCGCTGTGGTGTAGAGCCCGTAGACGGCCGATGCCACCTCGCGTGACAGGCCCAGGCCGGGGTTGCTGCCTTCCACGGCGGCGACCATCGCCAGCACGAGGATGGCGCGCATGCCGTAGTAGGAGAAGCGCTCCCACATTTCGGTGAAAAACAGGGTCGCGAGGCCGCTGGGATGGCGGGCCGGGGGCGCTGTCGTCATGAGTTCTTGTAAAACCGTGGGTGCGCGAGGGCGCAGTGGCGGGACCATGCCCGCAAAGCTCGAAAGCCGTCAATCCCGCGCCGCATCAAAGCGCGCGGGCCGATGCCGCCGGGCTTTAGAAGAATGACCGGATCAGCGAATAAAGCCCCAAGCCGATCAACCCCAGCAGCGCGACCAAAGCGAGCAATATCAATGCCATGACCCAGGCGCCGTGGCGCTGGCGCGGCGCCTCGACGCGGGCCTGGGCGTCGAGGTGATCGAGCAGCAGCCTGGCATTGCGCGCATGCGAGCGGAACGCCACGTCGAACAGGTCGCCCACCACGGGCACTGCGCCGCCGACCGTGTCGACGACGATGTTCGACAGCATGCGGGCGATCAGGCTGCCCGGCGCGCCCACGCGGACGCTTTCGACCAGGATGGTGCCGCCCAGCAGCAGGCCGGCGACGTCGCCGATGCCGGGCAGCAGGCCGATGATGGAATCCAGGCCAACGCGAATCCGCGTGCCTGGAACGGTGAACAGGCCGTCGAGCAGCGTGGCGATGCGAGCGATCCGCGTGCGGGCGCCGTGGACTCGGCGCTGGTGGTCGGGGTCGTGCGGCGTCTGGGCGGAAGGCATGGTGCGGATTATGGCGAGCGCCGATGAACGGGCGCCACGGCCAATGCTGGGCGACCGCGGCGCGGTTTGCCCGTAAACTTGCCGTCCCTCTCGCCAGGTTCCTCCTTCCGACCCGTGTTCACCGTGGCCTTTTACTGGATCGCCTGGTGGCTGTTCCAGCCGCTCAACCGGCTGATCCGTTACCGCACCACGCCTGCCGACCTGACGACCCAGCTGGCCCTGGACCCGGCCAAGCCGGTGGTCTATGTGCTGCCGACGCGTTCCTGGGGCGATGTCTTCCTGCTCGAGCGCATCTGCCGCGACAAGGGCCTGCCGCGACCGAGCCGTACCGGCACCGGCCTGCCGACGGTCGACCAGGCCGGCGTGCTCTATCTGCCGGCGCTGCTGGAGACGCGCGTCAAGGACACCGAGCTGTCGCAGGTGGTGCAGAGCGCCGCCGCCGATCCGAACTTCGACTGCCAGGTGGTGCCGGTGTCGGCCTTCTGGGGCCGCGATCCGGGGCAGGAAACCTCGCTGTGGAAGCTGATCTTCGCCGACAGCGTGCAGGCCGGCATGCTGCGCAAGCTCATCATCATGCTGGTCAACGGCCGCAACGTGTACGCCAGCTTCGGCCTGCCGCTGTCGTTCCGCGAGTTCGTGTCCAAGGAGAAGGCGCCCGACTACGCGGTGCGCAAGCTCGGTCGCCTGTTCCACATCTACTTCCTGCATGCGCGCACGGCGGCGCTGGGGCCGACGCTGCAGAGCCGCGAGGTGGTGATCCACCAGCTGCTCAACACGCCGCGCGTGCGCAGCGAGATCCTGGCCGAGACGCGGCGCGGCAAGCTCACCGAGGAGCAGGCCACCGCCAAGGCGCGCCGCCATGCCGAGGAGATCGCCGCCAACTACTCGTCGACGCTGGTGCGCTTCCTCGAGATCCTGATGTCGTGGATCTGGAATCGCATATTCCGCGGCGTGCAGGTGTTCGGCCTGGAGCGGCTGCGCCAGTGGGCGCAGGGGCACGAGATCATCTACCTGCCCTCGCACCGCAGCCACGCCGACTATCTGCTGCTGAGCTACGTGCTCTACCAGGCGGGCCTGGTGCCGCCGCACATCGCGGCTGGCGTGAACCTCAATTTCTGGCCGGCCGGACCCATCCTGCGCCGGGGCGGCGCCTTCTACATGCGCCGCAGCTTCGGCTGGGACCGGCTCTACACGGCGGTCTTCCGTGGCTATGTCGACGCGCTGATCAGCCGCGGCTACTCGATGAGCTTCTACCCCGAAGGCGGCCGCAGCCGCACGGGGCGCCTGCTGAGCCCCAAGGCCGGCCTGCTCGGCATGGTGGTGGAGTCGGCACTGCGCCAGACCTCGCGCAAGGTCGCCGTGGTGCCGGTCTACGTCGGCTACGACAAGGTCTGGGAGCTCAACAGCTACTTCAAGGAGCTGCGCGGCGCGCAGAAGCACAAGGAATCGGCCGGCGATCTGGTCAAGGGCGCCAAGTTGCTGACCAAGAGCTACGGCCGCGTGCACCTGAACTTCGGCGAGCCGATCCTGCTCGCCGAGTACGCCGACAAGCATCTGCCGCACTGGCGCGAAACGCTGCGCGTTCCGGGCGAAGAACTGCCGGAGGGCTGGCGCGAGTTCGTCGCGCGCCTGGCGCTGGCCAATCATCGCCGCATCAACGCGGCCGCCATCGCCAGCCCGGTGAGCCTGGCCGCCGTGACCATGCTGGCGAGCCCGCAGGGCGCGGTCTCGCGCGCCGAGATGCGCTCGCAGCTCGAGCACCTGGTCAAGCTGCTCGAATCGCGACCCTATAGCGCCAGCTTCGTGGTGCCCGAGCGTTCGCCCGACGCCATCATCGACTGGGCGGCGCCGATCGCGCGCATCGCCACGGTGGAGCATCCCTGGGGCGACCTGCTCGACGTCGCCGAGCGCGACGCCGTGCTGCTGACCTATGCACGCAACAACATCCAGCACCTGTTCGCGCTGCCGAGCCTGATCGCCAACCTGTTCCGCACGCGTGGCGTGCTCAGCGAGGACGCGGTGGTGACGGGCAGTCGCGCGCTGTATCCGTTCCTGCGCACCGAGTTCTACCTGCGCTGGGAGCCGGCCGAGGCCGAGCAGGTGGCGCGCGACTGCATCGAGGCGATGCTGTCGCAGGGTCTGCTGCTGCGCAACGAGGACGGCCGGCTGGCGCGGCCCGACGTGACCACCTCGGCGTTCTCGACGCTGTCGATGCTGGGCCGCGTCATGGGCGAGACGCTGGAGCGTTACTGCATGACCACGCTGCTGCTGGCCGACGAGAGCAAGAGCCGCCAGCCGCTGCTGCGCGAGCGCTTCGAGGAGGATTGCCGGCGTCTGGCCGAGCGCATGGCCGTGCTGACCGGCCGCGATTCGCCCGAATTCTTCGACAAGACCCTGTTCCGCGGCTATCTCGACACGCTGATCGACGTCGGCATCGTCAGCGAAACCGGCGATCGCCGGCTGGCCGTGGACGTGCGCATCGACAAAATTGCCGAACGCTCGCTGGAACTTCTGTCCGACGAAACCCGTCAGACCCTGCTCCAGCTGCTGTCCGGGCGCCCACAGACCGCACCGGCCCCGGCGGTAGCCGCAGAAACCCCTTCCGTATAAGCTCCGCGCACCGGCGCGTCCGCCGCCCACTCCAATAACACCCCAGACACCATGCATTCCTCCTTCCGCCTGTTGGCCATTGCCGCCTGCTCCAGCCTCGTCTTCGCCTGCGCCAAGAAGGAAGACGGCGCCAAGCCCGCCTCCTCGGGCGAGCTGACCACCGATGCCCAGAAGTTCGGCTACGCCATCGGCGTGGACCTGGGCAACTCGCTCAAGCCGGTCAAGGATCACGTCGACGTCGCCGCCCTCGAGCAGGGTCTCAACGACGTCACCAACGGCGTCACCCCCAAGCTCGACGACGCCGCCCGCGAGGAGATCAAGAACACCGTCTCCAAGCAGATGCAGGAAGAGCAGATCAAGAAGCGCGAGGAACAGGCCACCAAGAACAAGGAAGACGGCGCCAAGTTCCTGGCCGAGAACGGCAAGAAGGAAGGCGTCAAGACCACCGCCTCGGGCCTGCAGTACGAAGTCATCACCGAAGGCTCGGGCACGCCGCCCAAGGCCACCGACAAGGTGACCGTGCACTACAAGGGCACGCTGCTCAACGGCGAGGAGTTCGACAGCTCCTACTCGCGCGGCCAGCCGGTGACCTTCCCGCTCGCCAACGTGATCCCGGGCTGGACCGAGGGCGTGCAGCTCATGAAGCCGGGCGCCAAGTACAAGTTCTACATTCCCTCCGACCTCGCCTACGGCGAGCGCGGCGCGGGCGCCAAGATCGGCCCCAACGAAACCCTGGTGTTCGAGGTGGAGCTGGTCGAAATCGGCAAGGACGAAGCGCCGGCCAAGGAGTAAAAGCCTTCCGCCACGGCGGAGCGGTTGTTGGAAAAACGGCGACGGCGACCCCGTCGCCGTTTTCGTTTGCAGCCGGTTTTCCATGTGCTTGGGAGCGGCCGCAGGGGAAAACCCCCGGCGCGATGGCCGGCCGGGTTGGCTAGACTCCGGGCCATGCCGCGTCACGAGCGCGGCGCGTTCATTTTCGGAGACCCGCTTCCCATGACCCCTGCCGCGACTGCGCCCCTGCGCAGCGACAAGATGCCGGCCGGCATCCCGTTCATCATCGCCAACGAGTTCGCCGAACGCTTCTGCTTCTACGGCGTCAACGCGATCCTCGTGCAGTACATGATCCAGTTCCTGCACTTCGGCGACGCCAAGGCGCAGACCTGGCAGGCGCTGTTCAAGGCCGGCGCGTATTTCTTTCCGTTGCTGGGCGCAATCGTCTCGGACGTGTTCCTGGCCAAGTTTCGCACCATCATCAGCTTCTCGATCGTCTACGTGCTGGGCTGCTTCACCATCGCCTTCTCCACCGGCGAGACCAGCATGGTGATCGGCATGTTCCTGATGGCCTTCGGCACCGGCGGCATCAAGCCCTGCGTGTCGACCAACGTCGGCGATCAGTTCACGAGTGCCAATGCGCACCTGATCGAGCGTGCGTTCTCGTACTTCTATCTGGCCATCAACATCGGCTCGGCGTTCTCGATCTACTTCTGCCCGGTGCTGCTGGCCGATTCCGAGTACGGTCCGCGCTATGCCTTCGGCATGCCCGGCGTGATGATGGCTTTCGCCACCCTGGTGTTCTGGCTCGGGCGCTCGAAGTTCGCGGTGGTGCCGGCGGCCATGAGCAAGCCGGGCCTGGCGCTGCCGGGTTTTCTGCTGGTGTTCTTCGCGGTGCTGGCGTTCACGGTGTTCGTGTTCACGGCCAGCGGCAACAACATCCTGCTGGCCACCTTCACGCTGCTGGGTACGCTGGCCGCGGTGGCCGCGCTGTTCCTCAAGACCGGACTGCGCAAGCGGCTGCCGGACGAGTTGCGCGCCTGGCTGGAGCGTTCGCTCACGGGCGAGGGCCTGCGCATCGTCGGCAAGCTGTCCCTGCTCTATCTGTTCGTGGCCTTCTTCTGGTCGCTGTGGGACCAGAGCAACGGCAACAGCTGGACGGTGCAGGCGCAGTCGGCGCTCATGGACAAGCACCTGTTCGGTTTCCTGGGTGGCATGCCGGCTTTCGCGAACCTGGCGACCTACGAGATGCTTCCGAGCCAGGTGCAGGTCGTGAACGGCCTCTTCATCGTCATCCTGGTGCCGATCTTCACCTTCGGCATCTACCCGCTGCTGGGCAAGTTCTTCGCGGTGACGCCGCTGCGCAAAATGGGCATCGGCATGTTCGTGACGGCCAGCTCCTTTCTGATCGTGGCGTCGATCGAGCAGCGCATTCAGGGCGGCGAGACGGTGAGCATGTGGTGGCAGATCACGGCCTACGCAGTGCTGACGGCCGGCGAGGTGCTGGTGTCGATCACCGCGCTCGAGTACAGCTACAAGCAGGCGCCGCTGTACATGAAGAGCTTCATCATGAGCCTGTTCCTGCTGTCGACCAGCGTCGGCAATGCGTTCACCGCGGCGGTCAACTCGATCATGATCGAGCCGCTGCAGGCCAGCGAAATCGTCACTGGCGAGCAGACCTGGGTCAGCGTGCAGGACGCCGCCGCTTTCGTCACCGGTCAGAAGATCGACTTCGCGGGCGACAACGGCATCACGGTCAGCGAGGCTGAGGGCAAGAGCGGTCCGCTTGCGGGCACTTTCCTGGTCGCCGAAGTGGACGAGGCCGGCGGTCGCCTGCGACTCATGGACAAGGTCAGCCGCCAGCCGGTGCCCAGCAGCGGCAGCTTCAAGGCCGGCGAGGCGGAGGTGTCGACCTATTCGCTGGTCGGCCCGGTCTACTTCCTGTTCTTCGCCGCCCTGATGGCCGGCGTGGCGGTGCTGTTCATCTTCTTCGCCATGTGGTTCAAGGAACAGACCTACGTTCGCGAGAACGGCTGAGACGATGCGAGGGTGCCGGGCCTTGCGCCCGATCCGCTGTATCCGCCCGATCCCTTGAACCGGCCGGGGCGACGATCGCATTCGTCGCCCCGCGCCACGAGCCCGGTACGCGCCTGCTGCGCCGATCGTCTGATCGCGGCAGCGGCCCGGCCGGGCTTTTTCACGTCGGTTGCGATCCGGTGAAAAAGTGCTGCCGATTCAATCGGCGCTGCGCCGGCCAACAAAAAGGGCACTCCGAGGAGTGCCCTGTTGCAGCAGAATAAAAAAGCGGGGCCGGCTTGCCGTGCCAGAGGCCGGACCCGCAAGACCTCGGTCAGGAGGTTCAAGGGTGGTGAAGCGGGGCCGTCACGCCGATCGTGACGGCCCTTTTTCACAGCATCAGGTGGAGGTCAGTCCCTGCACTCGGCCGCGCTTGTCGCCGGCTTCGCTCAAGGCTTCCAGGGTCTTCCAGTCGACATCGAGCCGGCAGCCGCGCGCCGGAGCGGTGCGGTCCCAGTCACGCAACAGCACCAGGCAGGCGTGATCGATCATGCGCAGACGATCGATGTTGACGACGACGCGGGTGTTGTCCGGCACGCTGTCGAGCACTTCGGACAGGCGCGGCACGTTCAGGAAGGTGGCTGAGCCCGTCAGCTTCAGCGCGGCGGTCTTGTCGGCCTCGTTCACCTTGATGTTCACGTGCAGATAGGCCGCGCGCAGCGACATCAGCAGCAGCGACAGCGCGATACCGGCGGCGACACCCATGAGCAGATCGGTGGCGACGATGGTCAGCGTCGTGGCGATGAACACCGCCAGCGTGCCCTTGCCGAAGTGCGCCAGCTCCTTGAGCTGCTTGGGGTTGATCATCTTGAAGCCGGTGAACACCAGGATGCCGGCCAGCGCCGCGATCGGCGCCATGCGCAGCAGCCAGGGCAGCAGCACGACGAAGCCCAGCAGCCAGCTACCGTGCAGGATCGTCGACATGCGCGAGGTCGCGCCGGCCTGCACGTTGGCCGCACTGCGCACGATCACGCCCGTCATCGGCAGGGCACCGGCCGCGCCGCAGAGCATGTTGCCGACGCCCTGGGCGACGAGTTCCTTGTCGTACTTGGTGCGCGGACCCGTGTGCATGCTGTCCACCGCCGCCGCCGACAGCAGGGTTTCGGCGCTGGCGATGAAGGCGAAGGCCAGCGCGATACCGATCAGCGCCGGATCGAGCATCATCGACAGGCCTGCGCCGTCGATGATGGTCATCGAGCCGATCAGGCTTTCGGGCAGTTCCACGCGCGCCACGTCGAGCGCGCCGAGCTGTGCTGCCAGCGTCGCCGTAATCACGGCCAGCAGCGCCCCGGGCACCAGGCGCAGCTTGGCGGGCTTGAACTTCTCCCACAGGATCATGATGGCGATGGTGCCCAGGCCCAGCAGGCCGGCGGCGACGCCGTCGCCGCTCTGCACGGTGTCGATGACGCGGCCCGGAAAGGCGCCGAAGTTCTGCAGGCCACCGGCCAGCGGCTTGGCGTCGAGCATCACGTGCAGCTGCGAGGCCACGATCAGGATGCCGATGCCCGCGAGCATGCCGTGGATGACGGCCGGCGCGACCATGCGGAACCACAGGCCGACGCGGAAGATGCCTGCGGCCAGCTGCAGCGCCCCGGCCAGCAGCACGACCGGACCCAGGGCCAGCAGGCCGTGATCGCGCACCAGCTCGAACACGAGCACGGCCAGGCCGGCGGCCGGGCCGCTGACCAGCAGCGGAGAGCCGGCCAGGAAGCCCACGATGATGCCGCCGATGACGCCGGTGATCAGGCCCGCTGCCGGCGGCACGCCGGAGGCGATCGCGATGCCCATGCACAGCGGCAGCGCGACCAGGAACACGACGATCGACGACAGGACATTGGGCACGACCTGGCCCGCCAACCCGGCGGGCTTGGTAGTGGCGGTGGTGGAGGCGGAAGTCACAGGCGTTCCCCGGTGCCAGCGCCGTTCACGCGCGCCGGCGGCGTCGCGTGCGGCAGGTTGTCGGCGTCGGCTTCCAGCGACACTTCTTCGAGCGGCACGAAGGCGCGGCGCTTGGCGCAATAGGCTTTGACGGCGCCGGCTTCGATGTCATAGACCCAGCCGTGGATGGTCAGCGTGCCGGCCATCAGACGCGCCGCCACCGATGGGTGCGTGCGCAGATGGTCGAGCTGGGCGATGACGTTTTCTTCGGTGATCTTGGCCAGGTGGGCGGCCGGATCGTGGAAGGTGTAGTTGGCGTCGACGACGACCTTGGCGATGTGCGAGTGGCGCAGCCAGGCGCTCACGGCGGCCAGCGAGGCGACTTTCTCGGGGTGCTGCGTGGCCTTCATGGCGCCGCAGTCGGAGTGGCCGCAGACCACGATGTTCTTCACGCCCAGGGCCGACACCGCGTACTCGATGGCGGCGGAGACGCCACCCGTGAACTGCGCGTAGGGCGGCACGATGTTGCCGACGTTGCGGCAGACGAACAGGTCACCCGGCTCGGACGAGGTGAACAGCTCGGGCATCACGCGCGAGTCGGCGCAGCTGATGAACATGGTGTGCGGAGCCTGACCGGAGGCCAGCTTGTCGAACAGCTCGCGCTTTTCCTGGAAGGTCTTGCTGCGGAATTGTTCGACGCCTTTGATGAGTTGTTCCATGACGAATCTCGGTTTTTAGCTAACAGACACAGGCCGTCGCCGTACCGGGCGGACATTAGGTTCCGCACAGCGACCACGGGGCATGACGGCCCAAGGGAATAGAGGAGAACGAAGGGGTGAAGCAGAGTGGCCGCGATCGGGTCGCGGCTGGGACTTCAGGCGATGGGAGGCCTGAGGGTTTCAGCGTGCAGACGCTGGATGTCGCCGGTTTCGTGCGCGAAGCGGGCACGCAGCAGGGGCATGGCCGGCACTGCCAGCGCATGGGCGACATGCTGACCGTGATCGTCGACCACCAGCGGGTCGAACAGCACCTCGGTGATCTGCTCGCTTTCTTCGCCCTCGTCACCGAGGTCGAAATCGTCGAACAGGCTCTGTCCGCCCGTGCTGATCGACACCTGCGTCGGCACCTCACCGGTCCACAGCAGATCGAGCGCCGGCCTGAAGTTGCCCGTCACCGAGTTGAGCAGCGCCAGCACCAGCAGCGCGAAGCTGCAGTGACGGGCGACTCGGCGGACGATGGACGGAAGCAGGCGCATGGACGACAGCTTAGTGAGACCAGATGACGGGCGTGAAACAGTGGGACATCGACTATACCGGAAAGATTCCGTACTGAAATGATCCTACTTAGGCTCTCAATGACAAGCAACGATGACGCCGGGTTGCGGATGCTGGCGTCGAAATGGCGTTCTACACTATGAGCCTCTTCGCCGCATGACCGTTGCCGTGATCGAAACTCCCGTCGTTTTCGCCCCTCGCCCGGCGCGTGCCGAGCGCCAGCGGGTGGAGTCCAACAAGCTCGCCAAGCGTCTGCGCCGCAATGTCGGCCAGGCGATCCAGGACTACAACATGATCGTCGATGGCGATCGCGTGATGGTCTGCCTGTCGGGTGGCAAGGACAGCTACACCATGCTCGACATCCTGCTGCAGCTGCAGCAGAAGGCGCCCGTGCGCTTCGATCTGGTGGCGGTGAACCTCGACCAGAAGCAGCCCGACTTTCCCGAGCACATCCTGCCGGAGTATCTGAAGTCGCGCGGCGTGGACTTTCACATCCTTGAGCAGGACACCTATTCGGTGGTCAAGCGCGTGGTGCCCGAGGGCAAGACCCTGTGCTCGCTGTGCTCGCGGCTGCGGCGTGGCGCGCTCTATACCTATGCGCAGGAGCAGGGCTTCACCAAGATCGCGTTGGGTCATCATCGCGACGACATCCTGGCCACCTTCTTCCTGAACCTGTTCTTCGGCGGCTCGCTCAAGGCCATGCCGCCCAAGCTGTTGTCGGACGATGGCCGCAATGTGGTGATCCGGCCGCTGGCCTACTGCCGCGAGGCCGATATCGCCGAATACGCCACGCAGCGCGCATTCCCGATCATCCCCTGCAACCTCTGTGGTTCGCAGGAGCACCTGCAGCGCAAGCAGGTGCGCCGCATGATGGAGGCCTGGGAGGCCGAGCATCCCGGCCGCTCCGAGATCATCTTCAAGGCGCTATCCAACGTCGCCCCGTCGCAGCTGGCCGATCGCTCGCTGTTCGATTTCGCGACCCTGGGTGGCGACCGCGCCGATGCGGGCAGCTGGCTCATGCCCGATGCGGCGGAGTAGCCGCTTGCGCCAGCCGTCTTGCCGGCTGGTGCTGACCCTGGCCCTGCTCGGCGCCTGGGCCCCGTTCACCGCGCCGGCCGAAACGGCTCCGCCGGCGCCGGCCCTGCAAGCCCAGCCGCAGGCGGCGGCGCCCGTTCCCTTCGGCTGGCGCGTGCGTCCACCCGGTGCCGCGCCGGCCGCCACGCACCTGCTGATCGGCTCGGTGCATGTATTGCCGCAGTCGGTCTATCCGCTGCCGGGTGGGCTCGAGCGCGCCTATGAGCAGACCGAGGGCCTGGTGCTCGAAACCGACCCCTCCACGCTCCAGGAGGCCGAGTTTCAGCAGCGCATGCTGCAGGCGGCCAGAGCCCCGCAAGGGTTGCGCGGCTCGGTCGATCCGGCGCTCTACACGCGACTGGCGCAGCGTGCCGAGGCGCTCAAGCTGCCGATGTCGCTCTGCGACTCGTTCAAGGCCTGGTTCTGTGCGCTGTCGCTGGAGCTGTATGCCTTGCAGAAGCAGGGTGTCAGCGGCGACTTCGGCCTCGATCGCTATTTCTACGATCGCGCGGTGCGCGATGGCCGGCCGGTGCGCTGGCTCGAGTCGCCCGAAACCCAGCTCGAACTGTTCACCGATATGGGGGACACGCTCGGTGCGCAGTTCCTCGCGTCCACGGTCGAGGATCTCAGCGAGCCCGAACACGATCCCCTGCAGCTGATCGGGCAGTGGAAGCGCGACGATCGTAGCGGCATGGAAGCGCTGGTGATGCAGATGAAGCGCGACTATCCCGAGAGCTACGATCATCTGCTGGCATCGCGCAATCGCGCCTGGATCGCCCCGCTGGAAACCTTGATGCTGGAGCCGCGCCGCCTGCTGATCGTGGTCGGCGCGGCGCACCTGCTGGGCCCCGAAGGCCTACCCGCGCTGCTGCGGGCGCGGGGCTGGACACTGGAGGCACTGCAGTCGCCGGCCGATGCGGTGCCGCCGCGCGACCCGCATCAGGCTTCCTGGGCGGGGTTCGCGCCGGCGCGCTGAGCGCTGCGGCTGCCGGCCCGGCGGGTTCAGGCCGCGTCGACGTCGGTGGACGGTTCGTCCTTGTCGCTGCGCTTGGGCGCGAACCAGGCGGCGGCGACGATGCCGATTTCGTAGAGGATGTAGGCCGGAATCGCCAGCAGCAGCTGCGACAGCACGTCCGGCGGTGTCAGCACCGCGGCGACGACGAAGGCGCCGACCAGCACGTATTGGCGCTGCGCGCGCAGCTGGGCCGTCGTGACGAAGCCCGTGGCGACCAGCAGCACGATGGCTACCGGCGTCTCGAAGGCGATGCCGAAGGCCAGAAAGATCGACAGCACGAAGTCGAGATACTTGTTGATGTCGGTCATCACCGCGACGCCGTCTGGCGCGATGCCCACCATGAAGTGAAACACCGCCGGCAGCACGAAGAAGTAGGCGAAGGCGATGCCGCCGTAGAACAGCAGCGTGCTCGACACCATCAGTGGCATCACGAAGCGCTGCTCGTTGCGGTACAGGCCCGGCGCGACGAAAGCCCAGACCTGGTAGAGCGTCCACGGCATCGACAGCACGGCGGCGAGAATGCCGGCGAGCTTCATCGGCGCGAAGAACGGCGAAGCGACTTCGGTGGCGATCATCGTCGCGCCGGTCGGCAGCAGCGACAGCAGGGGCTGCGCCATGAAGGCGTAGATCTCCTTGCCGAAGTACGCCAGCGGCGCGAATGCGATGAAAATGCCGGCAATGATGCGCACGAGCCGCGCGCGCAGCTCGAGCAGATGGCCGATCAGCGGCAACTCGGTTTCGGTAGAGGCGTCGGCCATCGAGGCGGCGGCAGCAGTCGAATCAGGACTTGGGCGCGTCGCCCGGGGGCGTCGGCGCGGTGTCGGGCGGGGGTGAGCCGGCTTCGTCGGCGGGCTTGAGCTTGTCGCGCACGTCGTCGGCGATCTTGCGCGACGACTTTTCGATGTCGGCGCGCGCCTCTTCGACGGTCTTGCGGGCGTCGTCGAACTGCTTCTTGATCTCGGCGACGTTGGACTCGCGCTCGAGCTCGTTGGTCAGGTTGCGCATGTAGGCCTTGGCCTGGCCGCTCCAGCGGCCAACCGTGCGCGCCACCTTGGGCAGGCGCTCGGGGCCGAGCACCACCAGGGCGACGACGAAGCAGAGCGCGAGCTCTGAGAAGCTGATGTCGAACAAGGCAGGTGCCCGTCAGCTCAGACTTTCGACTTGTCCTGCGACTCGCTGTGTTCCGTCGACTGGCGGCGCTGGTCGATGATCTCGGCCGAATGGCGCTCGGCCTCGGCTTCGCCTTCCTTCATCGCGCCCTTGAAATTCTTGATCGCGCCGCCCAGGTCGCCGCCCATGTTGCGCAGCTTCTTGGTGCCGAACACCAGCACGACGATGGCGAGCACGATCAGCCAGTGCCAGATACTGAATGAACCCATGGTGTTTCTCCTGAAGGTGGGGAATGTCCTGAACGGACATCCGAGCGTTCCGCGCGGCTCAGCTGTTGGGACGAGAGGCCTTTTCTTCCAGGCCGGAGCGGCCCATGCGGCGCTCCAGCTCGGCCGACAACTGCTGCGGCGTCACACCGCGTTCGGCCATCAAGACCAGGCAGTGAAACCACAGATCAGCCAGTTCGTAGACCAGTTTATCGCGATCTTCGTTCTTGGCTGCGATCAGGGTTTCGGCCGCCTCTTCGCCGACCTTCTTGAGGATGGCGTCGAGCCCCTTGGCGTACAGCGAGGCGGTGTAGGACGAACCCGGTTCGGCGGATTTCCGAGACAGCACGAGCTGGTACAGCTGGTCGAGCACCGGGTGCAGGTCCTGCGAGGTGGAAGCCATTAAGAATGCCAGCGGAGGATGACGTTTCGACGAAAGCTTAACAGCCCGCCGAATAGCGGGGCTCGAAGGGCGTCGGCGCTCAGATCACCGCGCTGCGGATCTCGCCCTGACGCACGCGCACGCCGCGACTCGACAGGTAGGTCTTGGCGTCGTTCACCGAGTAGGTGCCCGAGTGGAAGATACTCGCCGCCAGCACCGCATCGGCGCTGCCCTGCGAGAAGCCTTCGTACAGGTGCTCCAGGTTGCCGACGCCGCCCGAGGCGATCACGGGCACGGTCGACACGGCGCTGATGGCCTTGAGCACGTCGAGGTCGTAGCCTTCCTTGGTGCCGTCGCGATCCATACTGGTGACCAGCAGTTCGCCGGCGCCCTTGGCGACCATCTTGGCGGCCCATTCCACCGCGTCGATGCCGGTGGCCTTGCGGCCACCGTGGGTGAAGATTTCCCAGCGCGGCGCTTCCTTCTTCTTGGAAACGCGCTTGCAGTCGATGGCGACGACGATGCACTGCACGCCGTAGCGCTCTGCGGCTTCGGTGACGAAGTCGGGGTTGTGCACGGCCGCGGTGTTGATCGACACCTTGTCGGCGCCCGCCAGCAGCAGCCGGCGAATGTCGTCGAGCGTGCGCACGCCGCCGCCGACGGTGAGCGGCATGAAGCAGACCTCGGCGGTGCGTGCCACGACGTCGAGGATGATGTCGCGGTCGTCGCTCGACGCGGTGATGTCGAGGAAGCACAGCTCGTCGGCGCCCGCCCGGTCGTAGACGCGCGCCTGCTC
>JALRLM010000190.1 GCA_023254435.1 Hydrocarboniphaga sp. | reverse complement strand
CCTTCCTTATATGCTGCGCCCTTCATGTCGCGCAGTGAACGATAGACCAGCTCTGCCTCGCGCAATGTCGGCGCGCGGGCGAATGTGATGGCACCGTTATCCGCCACCGTGAAGAATGGCGTGATACCGTACTGCGCGTCGGTCAGGCGATAGGTGAGATAGGTGGTGAAGCCCTCGTTGAGCCAGAAGTCGCTCCAGGTCGCGTTGGTGACGAGGTTGCCCGACCAGCTGTGCGAGAGCTCGTGCGTGATCAGCGACACCAGCTTGCGATCGCCCGTGATGACCGAGGGCGTGACGAAGGTCAGGCGCGGATTCTCCATGCCGCCGTAGGGAAAGCTCGGCGGCAGCACCAGCAGGTCGTAGCGGCCCCAGCGATACGCGCCGTAGGTTTTCTCGGCCAGCTTCATGGTGTCTTCGGTTTCGCCGAACTCGTAGGCTGCGGCTTCGAGCACCGAGGGTTCGGCGTAGACGCCCGTGCGCGTGCCGGTGCTGCGGAACTCCAGATCGCCCACGGCCAGCGCGATCAGGTAGCTCGGGATCGGCTGCGGCATGACGAACTCCCAGCTGCCGTCGACGGCCGGCGTGTCGCGCATCTCGGCGCTCATGACCGCGCGCAGGCCCTTGGGCGTCTTGATGCGCGCGCGATACGGCGCGCGCACCAGCGGCGTGTCCTGCAGCGGAATCCAGCTGCGCGCGTGAATGGCCTGCGACTGCGTGAACAGAAAGGGATGCTTCTTGCCCGCGGTCTGCTCGGGCGTGAGCCATTGCAGCGCCGATGCGCCCGGCGCGGTGGCATAGCGGATGCGCACCGACGTCGCCTCCGGCGCCAGCGTGACCGTGAGCTTGGAACCCAGCACGCGATCGGCGGCGGCGAGCTTGAACGGCGTGGCCTTCCACTTCGCCGACGGATCGTTGCGCGATTCGACGCGCTCGATGGACAGCGCGCGCGTGTCGAGCACCAGATCCTTCGCCGCCGGATCGACATGCTCCACCGTCAGCTCGGCATAGCCCGACAGGCGGCGCTGGTCGAAGTCGACGGCGAGATCGAGCGTGATGTCGCTGACGCGAATCTGCTGCGGATTGGCGTAGCTGTGCGGCTCGCTGGCCGGCAGCGGCGGCTCGGCGGCGGCGGTCGCGTTCGACGCGCATATCAGCGTGGCGACGCCAAGCACGGCATGCAGGCAGCGGCGCGCAGTCCAACAGGTGAACAGGCCCATACGTTTACTCCGTCACCACGCGCACGAGGCCTTCCTGCGCGGTACTGGCGACGAGACGACCGTCGCGCGAAAAGATGCGGCCAAAGCTCAGGCCGCGCACGTTCTGGCTGCTGGGCGAATCGATGACGTAGAGCAGCCAGTCGTCGACGCGCGCATCGCGATGGAACCAGATCGCATGATCGATCGACGCCATGCGCAGGTCGGCGCTGGCGCTGCCCTTGCCGTGCGGCAGCAGCGTGGTGCCCAGCGGGCCGAAGTCGGAGGCATAGGCCAGCACGCACTGGTGCACCATCGGATCATCGGGCAGCGCGTCGACGGTGCGGAACCAGAACATGTTGTGCGGCGGCTTGGGCTCGTGCGCGAACAGGTCGTGCGGCGTCACGTAGCGGATGTCGAACAGCGTGTCCTGCGACAGGAACTGCCGCAGCCGCGGATTGGGACTGGACAGGCTGCCCAGCAGCTGCAGGCGCATGTCGCGATCCTTGGGCAAGGACTCCGGCGGCGGCACCTGCGGCATGGCGTCCTGATGCTCCCAGCCGTCCTCGCGCTTCTGGAACGACACGATCATGGTCAGGATCGCTTCGCCGTGCTGGATCGCATGCACGCGGCGCGTGGTGAAGCTGCGGCCATCACGCACCGGATCGACCTCGTAGATGATCGGATGCGTCATGTCGCCGGGCCGCAGGAAGTAGGCATGCAGCGAGTGCACGCTGCCTTCGCCGACGGTGCGCAGACCCGCGACCAACGCCTGGCTGACGACCTGGCCGCCGTACACGCTGCGACCGCCCAGATCGCGCGACAGGCCGCGAAACAGATGGTCGTCGATGATTTCGAGGTCGAGCAGATCGACCAGTTCCTGTACTCGGCTCATGGGCTTTACGTCGTCGGACATTGAGATGAGCGCGACTTTATCAAGCGGGGCCGATGAACGCCGCCCAGGTCGGCTTCAGCGACGTTTTGGGTGCATGGCGTATCCTCGCGCGTGGCCCGGCTATCGGGCCGCCCGGACCGTCCCAAACCACTGCCGCACAAGGAGAACGAGTGCTCTGGTTGCTGTCGAGCCTGATCCTGACCCTCGCCCTGGCCTACCAGCGCAGCGGCCTGCGCACGGCGCTGGCGGCCTACGCCGCGCTGCTGCTGGCCTACGGCGTGTTCGGGCGCTCGCCGGCCCTGTTCGGCCTGGCACTGCTGGCGTATGTGGCCGTGGCGGTGCCGCTGTCGGTGGCCGCGCTGCGCGAGGAATGGCTCACGCGACCCGTACTCGACGCGATTCAGCGGCGCCTGCTGCCGGCCCGCCCCGGCCTGCGCAAGCTGCCCTCGCCATCCGGCATCGCCACTGCCGAACAGCGCCTGTTCGGCGACCTGGCCGAACAGCAGCGGCCGCAGCGCGGCGGTACCGGTATCGAAGGCGGCGACTGGTCGTCGGCGATCTCCAAGCTCGCCGCCAGGCTCGCCGAGCGTCCCGACACGCTGTCGCCCGAATCGCTGGCCGCGCTGCGCCAGTCGGGCCTGTTCGGACTCGACCTGCCCAGCGAGTTCGACGGCCTGAACCTGCTCGAACACGAGCGTAACGAAGTGCTGCAGGCCCTGGCGGCGTCGCCGGGCGGTGCGCCGGCGGTGGCCTTGCTGGCCGTCACCGGATCGGCCGCCAGCGTGATCCTGGCCCACGGCAACGATGCGCAGCGCAGCCTGCTGCGCAAGTTGGCCGCCGGCGAACGACTGGCGGCACTGGCGCATGCCTCGCCCTGGGCTGCCGACCTGGCCGCCGCGCCCGATCGCGCGCTGGTGCGCCGCGGCCTGTGGAAAGGCCGCGAGACGCTGGGACTGGAACTGCGCTTCGAAAAGCAGGCGGTGCCGATGGCCGACGAATTCGTGATCGGCCTGCCGCTGCGCGACCCGCAGGGCCTGCTGATCGACGCGGCCGCAGAAGGTCCGGCGCTGGTGCTGGTGCCCAGCGACGCCGCAGGCCTGGAATGGCAGCAGGCACCGAGCGACGGCGCCTTGCTGCCGCTGACCTCGTTGCGCGCCGACGCGCTGTTCCTGCCGATAGAACGCCTGCTCGGCGGCGCCGCCACCGTGGGCCAGGGACAGACCCAGCTCGATACCGGCCTGCTCGCGCTGTGCCGCAGCTACGCCGCAATCGCCTCGGGCTCGGCCGTGCGCGCACTGCGCACCGCCTCGACCATGGCGCGCATCCAGGCCTTTTATCGCCTGCCGGTGCCGACGCCGGCGGCTCGCGAACGCGCGCTCAGCGACGCCGTGCTCGACACCTTCGGCCTCGATCTCGCGCAGCGCCTGCTGGCCGGCAGCGCCGGCGAGCTGTCGCACGAGCTGATCGCGCTAGCCGCCCAACTGGCGCGCAGCCTGCACGCCAGCGTCATGCAGTCGCTGGCCGTGCTGACGCCGATTCGCGAAGCCGACGACGCCACCGCCAGCCTCGCGCCGCTGCTGCCCGAAGCGCGGCTGGAAGCGCTGCTGCTGAGCGCCTTTCCACGCTCGCAGGAGGCGCTGTCGGCGGCCGATTCCGAACCCTATGGCCTGGCGCTGGCGCGCTTCGACGCCGCGCTGTGGCCGCTGCTGGGCGATGTCTGGTCGCATCAGGCACGCGGCCTGCTGCTGGCGCTGAGCGACGGTCGCATCGCCGAAGTGCCCGACACCGGCACGCGTCGTCACTGGCAGCGCCTG
>JALRLM010000167.1 GCA_023254435.1 Hydrocarboniphaga sp. | reverse complement strand
CAGGCGGCGGCGTTGCCGGTCTTGCTTGTGCGGCCGCTTTTTGCTCGGCAGGGTTCAATGTGATCTGCGTTGATCCTGCGCCACCTGTGACAGACAAAGCGCTTGAAGGTGCAGACCACCGCACCACCGCCTTGGGCGCGTTGGTCCATTGCAGGATCCAGCCGGTACCCGAGGTGTAGCCTACCGGCTCGAGACCGGCGACGATCTTGTCCTTGTAGTCGTTGTGGAAGTAGGTGCCGGAGGTATGAAAGCCATTGCCGGGCGCGTACTCCAGGCCGATTTCCTTGTTGAGGCTTTTCTCGGCATTGAGATCGTCGTTGCCCTGCACATAGCAACCACCCGTGTTGCCGCCACCGGAGTACGCGGGCGGGCAGCCATTGCCCATCGTGTAGTACAGATAGTTGGGGTTGGACTGATACAGGTTCGGCGCCTTGAACGCACGCGCCACGCCGCCCTTGACGGTCACGGTCGGCGTAATCGCGTACTGCGCGTTGAGGCTGGGGCTCAGATTGCCGCCGAACTGGCTGTTGTGATCGAAACGCAGGCCCGGCGTAATGATCAGCGCACCGAAGTAAGCGTTGTGCTCGACGAAAGCGGCCGTAGTCTGCATGTCAGCCTTGCCACTGCGCGGCTCGGTGCCAAGACCCGGCACGCCGCCACCACCGGTATTGCCCTGCGACATCGAGAACGGATCGTTGAGCTTACTGTCGCGCGCTTCGATACCCAGCGTGGTGATCTGAGCGTTGCCGCCCACGTTGAACGGTAGGTTGAGGCTGCCATCCAGGTCCAGGTTCTCGAGTTCGGAGGTGACGAATTCGGCCTCGGTGTTGATGCTGCCTTCACCGCCACCGGCCAGGCCTTCACGCAGGCGCGTGTTGTCGGTGTTCTCGTAGGTCAGGGTGAGACGCGAGCTGCCGAAGTCGAACTCACCGCGATGCGTCACCGAACCGAAGCGGCGATACATGCGGTTGGTTTCCGCTCCCGCGTTGGCCAGTTCGGTGAGAATGTCGCTGCCGGTGCCGCTCACGGCGCGATCGCCAGCGTAGATGTTGCCCTGCCGGCTGAAGCCGCCTTCGACCTCGAACACCTGGCCCTTGACCGGATCCCAGCGGAGCAGGCCGTTGATGTCCTTGTTCTCCACGCCTTCTCGACCCGCTGGTGGCGTCGCGCCTTCGGACGCCGCGTAGTCGGCATTGAGTTCCAGCGAGTCGGCGTCGGTCTTGTTGTAGTTACCGAACACCCGGTAAGCCAGATCCTTGGCCAACGGACCGCTGACCTGGAAACCGATGCGCCGGCTGCCCGCTTCCGCGCTGTGCTCGGGCTGCATGGCATAGCCGGTCACCGAACCGCTGAACTTGCCGCCGGGCTTCTTGGTGATGATGTTGATAACGCCACCCGAAGCGCCGGAGCCGTAGCGTGCCGCCGCCGGACCACGCAGCACCTCGATACGCTCGATGGCCTCGGCGGGCACCCAGTTGGTGTCACCACGCGTATTGCGCTCGCCGCTGCGGCCCATGCGCACCGAATCGCGTGAACCCACCTGCTTGCCGTCGATCAGCACCAGCGTGTTTTCGGGGCCCATGCCGCGCAAGTCGATCTGGCGGTTGTTACCGTACTGGCCCGAGGAACTGTTGCCGGTCAGATTCACACCCGGCATGGTGCGCAGGATCTCGGACAGATCGTTGGCCGGCGGACGGCGCTCCAGATCGTCCGACGTGATCACCGACGAACCTAGGGCCTGGCGCCCGATGGACTGGGCATCGACATGCAGCGTGTCGAACTCCACGACTTTCTCGCTGCTGGCCTTGCTCGTGGGGCGTTTCGTCTCGTCGCCCTGGGTTTCGCCGCTCTGCTCTTCGGGTTCGGCCTCCTGCGCATAGGCCTGCGAGGCCGGAGCGGCGAAAGCCAGAGCGATGGTGGCGGCAATCAGATCCTGCTTGCGGGCAGGTTTACGGGCGGACAGGGAGCATGCAGCGGCGCGTCGAGCGGGGCGCATTGATCGAAACCTCATGACTGGAGCGAATGGCGTCCGGCCGGGCCAGGACGAAGGTCCCATTGCGGTCGGCCCTGCTCAGCAGGGCGCCAGGAAGCGCCGGGGACTGTCCACGGGCCCTGATCACGTGTCGGGATAACTGAATGCTAAATTAAGTAATAATCGTTATCAATTGCAAATTGACGGATACCGAACGAAACCGGCCGTGATGCGGTCCCGTACCGCTTGGAACACCGAAGGGCTCGCCGCTCACAGCCGGCCTCCTTCGTGCTTGCCGGTGGGAGTTCGCCTGCCCTCCTCGCCTTCCATGCGCCGCCCTTTCCACGCACTTTGTGCAGGCCTGCTGGCCTGCAGCCTGATCCCCGCCTGCGCCAACAACAGCAATCGCAGCGACGAGCACACGATCGAGTTGCTGACCGCGACGCCACCGCTGGAATCTCCGTTCGTACCGGTAAACCTCAGCATCAATCCCGGCGAATGGGTCAATGAATCGCAGGCGCAGACGCTCCGGTACCTGGGCAAGCGGATACAGGAATCCGGCCTGTTCGCCGAGGTGTCGCCAGGGGCCAACCGCTGGCCGGTCACGGTCGAGCTGAATTTCAGCTTCCGGTCCGTAGGCAACCAGGCCGTCGAGTTCACCAACATGATGGCCTCGGCCGCGACGCTGTTCATCATCCCGGCGGTACAGGATTCGGAGTACGTGCTGAAGGTATCGATTTACAGCGGCCCGCTGTCCATCGGGGACCGCGAATACAAGTTGAACAAGAACCGCGTAATCGGCCTGTTCAAGATGACCGACATCGACCAGCCCGCCGTCGACCATCTGGTCGAGCTCATGAAGCAGGATTTCGTCAGTCAGCCGCCGCTGCCCAAACGCGCCCGACCCGAGGCGCCCGCCCCGGCGCAGGATCAGGAAACCTGAGCCCTCACCGCCGGCTCAGCCGTCCAGATTCTCCTCGCGGAAGATCTTCCACTCGCCCTTGTCGTTCTTGCGCCAGTACTGCTGCTTCTTGGCGCGCGAGCTGAAGTTGTCGCTGCGGTAGTCCAGCGTGAACTCGGCCAGCATCATCGGCTCGCCGGGATAGCGGTACAGGCTCATGTCGCTGAGCTTGACCTCGATGTAGCGCTTACCCGCGTTGACCCGGCGCTTGTGCTCCGAAAACGCCTTGAGGTTCATGTTGTCGGTCGTGAACTGCGGGCCGTAGAACGACAGATAGCCCTCGGTATCCTTGGCCGCCCAGCGCTTGCGCCAGTTTTCGATGCGGGCCAGAAAGCTGTCGCGCTCGCGCGCGACTTCGCTCTTCGACACCCAGTCGACCTTGTCGGCCAGGATCACCGGCGCGAGGTTGCCGTAGACGTAGGGCTTGAGCGCCAGCAGATCGTCGTTGGCCATGGTCACGCATCCTTCGCTGGAGCGCGGCGCGCGCACGTAGGTGGTTCGCGGCACGCCGTGCAGCCAGATGCCGTAGCCGGTCTTGACCTGGAAGCGGTCCCACAGATTGGGATAGTTCAGCGGCAGTGCGCCGGCGCCATAGAGCTCGGGCAGCTGCGCGTCGGACTTGAATCCGGTGACGTGGTAGATACCCACGGGCGTGCGCAGGTCACCGGACGCCTTCTTGCCGAAACCGTTGCGGCCCATGCCCGAGTAATGGCTGCGGATCAGCTTGAGGTCGCCGCCCTTGTTCTGGAACAGGTTGAGCCGCGAATGCGGCAGGTCGACCACGACCAGATAGGGATATTCGCCGGCCAGCTGCAGCACGTTGGACGGCACCAGCCCGGGCGCCGGCACGAAGCGCGATTGCTCCTTGCGCAGGCGGGCTTCTTCCATCAGCTCGTGGACGCGCGGGTCCTCGTCGTCGGGCATGATGCCGCGCTTGCCCGATCGCGCGGCCAGCAGGTCGGCGTAGAGGAACTGCGCGAGCTGGAAGTTGGGTTGCTGCTGGGTCAGCTGCGACAGCAGCTGCAGAGCCTGGTGCGAACGTCCCTGCTGGATGTCGTCCAGCGCCGACACCACCGCGCCTTCGGGGTCCGCCTGTGCGCCGGCCGAGACCACGTACAAGGCTGCGGCCAGCCAAGCTGGCCACCCAAGAAACCGCTTAGGCATCGACGATCCGCGTCCGGCTCTGTGCTGCGCCAATCGCGCCCGGACTTACTGCGAGTATTCGCGAACGATCAGCCAGCTCGCGCCGGCCTGCTGCAGCTCGATCGTCTTGCTGACCTTGTCCGAGAAATCGTCGGACGTGTATTCCTGCGTGAAGCTCACCGACATGCGGTCGGGCCCCAGGCGGCTGAACAGCGGGTTGAGAGCCTTGACCTTGATGCTCTTGGGACGGCCGATGCGGTCGCGGCGCTGCGCTTCCCAGGTCGAGCGGCTGATGCCGCCTTCGGGGCGAAAGCTCGGCGAGTAGGTGGCGAAGTAGGCGTTGAGATCCTGCGCCGACCAGGCCGCGGCCCAGGCATTGACCACGCCGGTGACGCTGGCGGCGACGCCGGCATCGACTTCGGGCGCGCTGGCGGTGCTGCTGGCGGCCGCAGGCGGCGGAACCGTGGACGGCGGCGGCACCGAAGCCGCTGCGGCGGCGGCCGGCGGCGGCGCGCTGACAGTCGAGGTCGGCACCGAGGCCACGGTCTGTCCGTCGAGCTGGCCGATCAGCGCCAGCTTGGAGCGCACACCCTGGTTGGCATTGTCCAGCGACAGCGCACGGTTGTAGGCGGCGCCGGCCAGTGCGGCGTAGATATCGCCGAGGTTCTCGTGCGCGGTGGCGTAGCTCGGATGCGTGGCCAGCGCGGCCTCGAGCGCATCGCGGGCCTTTTCGTAGTCGCCCTGCTGGGCGTAGAGCACGGCCAGGTTGTTGTAGGGCTCGGGCAGCTGCGGGTAGTCGCGCGTAAGGTCGGCGAACACCTTGATCGCCTCGGGTCCGCGATTGAGCTTGACCAGCACCAGACCGCGCATGAAGCGCGCCTGGGCGTCCTGGGGCTGCGACTTGAGCTGGCCGTCGAGCTTCTTGAGCGCCGAATCGAACTGGCCCTGCTGCATCAGCGACTGCGCTTCCTCGACCGCAGTGGCGGCCATGGCCGTCTGCGCCGCGAACAACAGCACCGCCGCGGACACGCCGCGACCGATCGTCTTGCAGGACTGCCAGGACAAACGTTTATCCACGCCGGAACCTCGGGTCTTATGAGATGAGTCTGTTTGGGCCGCAGTCTACCAGCGGGCCACGGGTCGGGCATGAACGGCCCCAAGCGTGCCGACGGCCAGCGCGCACCTTAGCACGGGCTCAGTAGAGCTTTTTCTCACCCGGCGGACGCTTCTTGAAGCGCCGGTGGATCCAGAAATACTGCGCCGGCGCCAGCTCCACGCCGCGTTCGATGAGGCCGTTGATGCGCTGTGCATCCTGGACTTCGTCATCGCCCGGAAAGTTCTCCACCATCGGCAGGAATCGCACGATCCAGCGCGTGCCCTCGCGGCGCGGAAAGTAGGGCAGCACGCCCGCGCGCCCCATCTGCGCCAGGCGCGAGGTGGCGGTCAGCGTCAGCGTCTGCACGCCGAAGAACGGGGCGAACACCGACAGCTTCTCGTCCAGGGTCTGGTCGGGCGCGTACCAGATGGCGCGGCCCTCGCGCAGCGCCCGCACCAGCCGGCGCAGGTCCTCGCGCGGCAGCGCCGGCAGCCGCGAGCGCGCTTGCCGCCAGCGGTGCATGCAGAAATCCAGCACCGCATTG
>JALRLM010000067.1 GCA_023254435.1 Hydrocarboniphaga sp. | reverse complement strand
CGGCCGTGCTGCTCGCGCGCGTGGAGTTCCTGCTGGTTCGCGATCGTCTCGACGAGGCCTATCCGCTGGTGGAACAACTGGCGCAGCGCGGTTCGGCGCAGCAGGCGGCGCAGGCGCTGTACAACCGCGGCAACGCACGTTCGCGCAAGGTGCTGGCGCAGATCGAGGCCGGGCAGCTCAACGAGGCGGTGTCGTCGTTGGGCCTGGCCAAGGCCGACTACCGTCGCGCGCTGCGCCTGCAACCGCCACTGTGGGATGCGCGCTACAACCTCGACGTGGCGACGATGATGCTGCGCGACTTCGGCGAGATCGCCGAGCGTGAAGGCGACGACGAGACGCCGGCCAAGCCCGAGAAGCTCTGGAGCGATCTGCCCGGCGTGCCGCGAGGCCTGCCGTGAACGTCGCGTGGTGGCGTCGTCCAGCCTTGCATGACGCGCGCTTCTGGCTCATGGCGGTGGCCTGGCTGCTGTGCCTGATCGCGCTGATGCGGCCGGCGCTGACGCGCGAGCGGCCGCGCGTGGAGGCGCTGATCGTGGTCGACATCACCACCAGCATGATGGTGCGCGACATGGCCGGGCGCAGCGATGCCGTGAGCCGGCTCGCCGCGGTCAAGACGCAGCTCGCGCAGGCGCTGGCCGACATGCCCTGCGGTTCGCGCGTCGGCCTGGGCGTGTTCAGCGAGCGCCGCAGCTTTCTGCTGCTGTCGCCCGTGGAAGTCTGCGCCAACTTCGCGCCGCTGGCCGGCACCTTGTCCGCGCTCGACTGGCGCATGGCCTGGGAAGGCGACAGCCGGCTGGCCGCAGGGCTCGACGATGCGATCGGACTGGCCGAGGGCGTCGGTAGCGGCATCGTCTTCATCACCGACGGTCACGAGGCGCCGCCGCTGCCCCTGGGGCAGGAGCCATCGGCGGCGGCCGCGCCGCCGCGGCGCGGACTCGTGGTCGGCGTCGGCGCAGCGACTCCGTCGCCGATTCCGCGCTTCGACGCCGACGGCCGCGAAGCTGGCTTTCTGGCCGCAACCGAGGTGGTGCAGGAGAACCGCTCGGGCCCGCCGCCGCCCGGCATGGAATCGCGCCCGGGATGGAACGCGCGCAACGCGCCTTTCGGCAGCGAAGCGGCCAGCGGCGACGAACATCGGTCGAGCCTGCACGAGGCCTATCTGCAGGCGCTGGCCGACCGTCGCGGCCTGCGCTACGCGCGCCTGGCCGGCAGCGACGCGCTGCTCGCGGAGATCGAATCGGCCACCGCCTCGCGTCGCGTGCCGGCGCGCATCGAACTGGCGCCGATGCTGGCGCTGGCGGCGCTGGGTCTGCTCGTCGCCATCGCGCTGTGGCCCTTTGCCTTGCGATGGTTGCCGCACGCCGTGTTCAGGGCCATCGCGGCCACGCGCCGCGCGTCCCGTTACGCCGCAACACCGCCCCTGATCCACAACGACAACAGGAGAACGACATGAGAACGCGAATCGCAGGGCTCGCCTTGCTGTCCACGCTGCTGCTGGGCCACGGCAGCGCCACGCTCGCGCACGGGCCCACGCCGCAGAAGATTGCGCAGTCCGTCGACATCAAGGCGCCGCCCGACCAGGTGTGGGCGGCGATCCAGGACTTCGGCGGTATCTCGCGCTGGAATCCGGCGCTCAGCGCGAGCAAGGCCGACAAGGGCAACGAGCCCGGCTCCACGCGCACGCTGACGTTCAGGAAGGGCGGCGACATGACCGAAGGTCTCGACGCCTACGACGCCGCCACGCACAGCTATTCGTATCGCATGGGCGACGAGAACCTGCAGGCGCTGCCGCTGAGTTCGTACAGCGCCACCATCAGCGTCGTCGCCGGCGAGGCGCCGGGCAGCAGCCGCATCGAATGGGTGGCGCGCGGCTATCGCGGCGACACCAGCAACGAGCCGCCCGAAGAACTCAGCGACACGGCCGCCGTCGATGCGCTGTCGGCCTACATGCGTGGCGGACTCGACGCGATCAAGAAGCAGCTGGAATCGCGCTGATGCGCGCGATCGCGTCGCTGTGCGGCGCGATGCTGTGGCTGGCTGGGAAGCTGGCCAGCGCCGCGCCGCTCTATGCCCTGAGCCAGGAGGGCGCCAGCCTCGCCGTGATCGATCCTCGGCAGGATCGCGTGCTGCGCCAGATCGCCGTCGACGACAAGCCGGCGATGATGGCGCTGTCGCCGGACGGTGCGCGGCTGTATCTCACGCATCCCGATCTTGCGCAGATCAGCGTGCTCGATCTGTCGGCGCCGGCCTGCGGTCGCGTGATCGCGCGCTGGCGTATCGACGGCGAGCCTTTCGGCGTCGCCGCCGATGCGCAGTCGGTCTACGTCGGCGACTGGTCGGGCGACCGGCTGCTGCGTCTGTCGGCGATGGATGGCAGCGTGATGGCGAGCGCGGCCACGGGCCGGTCACCGGCTGGCGTCGCGCTCGATGCGGCGCGCGGCCGTGTCTTCGTCGCGGCGCGCGAGAGTGCGCGCATCGATGCCTTCGACATCGCCGCGCCCGATGCGCTGCGACCGCTGGCGCCGATCGCGGTCGGACTGTCGCCGTTCGCCATCGGCGTGCACGGTGGCGATCTGCTGGTGGCCAACGTCAAGAGCAACGACTTCAGCGTGATCGACACGCAGGCGTTGCGAGAACGCGCACGCCTCGCGGTGGGCCGCATGCCTTACGGCGTCGGCCTGGGTGGCGACGGTCGTCGCTGGCTGGTCGCCAACCAGCAGTCGGGCACGCTCGGCGAGATCGACATCGAGAGCCGGCGCGTGATGCGCGAGCGCCGCGTGGGGCGCTATCCCGAAGGCCTGGCCGTCGATCGCGACAGCGGCAAGGTCTACGTCGCCAGCTGGTTCGACGACGCCATCGCCGTGCTCGCCGACGATGCACCGGCGCCGCGCCGCATCGCGGTGGCGGCCGGGCCGCGCGCGCTGCTGCAGGCGCCCGTGGAGCCGCGTGGCTGCGATGCCTGAAGCGGCGCGGGTCTATCGCGCCGCGCCGATGCGCTGTTCCAGCCGGCTGCCGTTGCGTTCCAGCGTGGCGAGCAGATGCGTGGCCAGCGCAGGCGGCACGGCCAGTTCCCGCAGCAACTCGGGCGCGTGGCGTAGCGCCTTGTCACGCAGGGCCAGCGCGCGCTGGCGCAGCTGCGCGGGATTCAGGCGCAGATCCGCGCAAAGCCGTTGCCAGTGACGCGCTTGTACCCAGGCCGGCCGGCGCTCGCCGCCGATGCGCATCGCCATGCGATCGGACAGCTCGCTCCAGTAAGCGGTGGAGAGCAGATCGTAGGCCGGTGCCAGGCGCAGGCGACCGTCACGAGCCATCAGCATCGACAGGTTCTTGCCGTGCGCGTCGGCGTTGCCGATCAGCAGGTTGAACAACAGCCAGTCGACGAGTCGCAGGCGATCGACCGCCGGCACCGCGCTGTGCGCATCGAGCATGTCGAAGCAGGCACGAACACCCGGCCCGCCGTCCG
>JALRLM010000064.1 GCA_023254435.1 Hydrocarboniphaga sp. | reverse complement strand
CGTGCCCGACAGCCAGGTTTCGATGCAGCCGTGTTGGCCGCACCAGCAGGCCGGGCCCGGCGTCTCGTCCCATTCCGGGCGCGGCCACGGCAGGCGGTTGTGGCCCCATTCTCCGGCGATGCCGTTGGCGCCCGATACCAGCGCACCGTTGAACACCAGGCCGCCGCCCACGCCCGTGCCCAGAATGACCGCGAACACGCTCGATGCGCCGGCCGCCGCGCCGTCGACGGCCTCGGACAGCGCCAGGCAGTTGGCGTCGTTGGCCATGCGCACTTCGCGACCCAGCAGATGCTCGAAGTCGGTCTTGAGCGGCTTGCCGTTGAGACAGGTGGAATTGGAGTTGCGCAGCAGCCCCGACGCTGGCGACAGCGAACCCGGATGCCCGATGCCGACGTGCAGCATCGATTGCCCCACGTCCTGTTCAAGCGACTGCACCAACTCGGCTACCGCAGTCAGCGTGGCCGAGTAATCGCCTTGCGGTGTGGCGACGCGACGTCGTGCGAGCACGGTCGACGCTGCATCCATCACCACGCCTTCTATTTTGGTGCCGCCGAGGTCGATTCCTATCCTTAACATGATGATTTTAAGTAAAAAATTAGACGGTGGAATTGCTCTGGCTACACGCGTAGCTACACATCAGGAAATTCCTGATCCAGCCGACGAGCGGCACCGAGATTCAGTGCCGTTACGCGCATCGTGCGCTGAGAAGGCGCGGGCCGAAACCGTACCGTACCGATGGTACGGTACGCTCGGTACAAATGCCGCCGGGATCAAGCATTTTCGCGAAGCGTGCTGCATGGCTTCCGACCTGTCGGCGAATACGCTGTGCGCCTAGAAGTTGTATGAGATTGCGGTGCCGTTCTCAGCGATTTTTCCACTCTTCAGCATCTCTGCGATGATTTCTTCAACCTGCGATTTGCTGAGCTTCTTCTGAAGGATCGAGCCGATATGTTGCGCAAGTGTCTTGTGCTTTCTCGGCCTCGACTTCTTCTCAGACTTTCCCAAAACCTCCAGCGCACGCTTAAGGTGCTCGGGATCAACTGATGGCTTGGTAGGCGGCTTTGGAGTGTCTTTGCTTTCAGGCCGCGACGATGGCATTGCTACACCAAGCCGCTCGCATCTCAGTCCGACGCCATTGAGGTAGCGAATCAGCGGATCAAATCCCTTGTCGTTTGATACGACGAAGCACGCCGTGTCGTTGCCCGTTGCATGCACCCTCCCCAATTCACAAGCAATGAAGAAGTCCAGTGCGTTGCGGCCACTCGCATCGACGCGCCGCCACTCCAGCCTTTCGCCGAAGCGTTGCGTGGCAGTCACCAGATCGAGAGACACACTCTTCTGACTGACGCCCGTGAATACAATGACCTTGGACTCGCTGCCGATTTCTTGCAGATCAACCGCCGGGACATTCTCGAAGTCCACCAGAAACAATTGCCCACTCATCGTTCCCCCTCTACAACACAATTTCGTAGCTGGTACTTCTGCCTCCGGCTTCTGTCTTCCTGAGCGCACCCAGTTCAACCAGGGCATTGATGTCTCGCAGCGCAGTATCGCCCGAGCACTTCGCGATCTTCGCCCACTTGCCGCTGGTTAGCTTGCCCTCGAAGCCGTCGAGCAATCGATTGAGCAGGTTGATCTGCCGGGCATTGAGCGGCACAGCCGACCACCGCTTCCAGAAGCGAGCTTTGACCAGTACGTCGTCGAGAATCACCTCGGCCCGTTCCAGCGCTTTGAGCAGGCTCGCCAGGAACCACACGAGCCAAGCCGTAGCGTCCATCGTTTCCTTTTGCGTCGACTCCAGTAACTGGTAGTAGCTGTTGCGATCGCGCTGGATTTGGGTGGACAGGCTGTAGTACCGATTCGATGAGCGTTCCGCCCGCGCAAGTGCCATGTCGCCGACTGCGCGTGCGATCCGGCCGTTGCCGTCGTCGAACGGGTGGATCGAGACAAACCACAAATGCGCGAGGCCTGCCCGGATGACGGGATCATCCGAGGAATCGGCTTCGAACCAGCGCAGGAAGGTTTCCATCTCCGAAGCCATCCGTTCCGCAGGCGGTGCCTCGTAATGCACACGCTCCCGACCGTAGCGACCGGATACGACCTGCATCGGGCCGTGACGATCATCGCGCCACTGGCCCACTTGGATCGTGCGCATGCCGCTGCGTCCCGTCGGGAAAAGGGCCGCGTGCCAGGCCCACAGGCGCTCTGGGGTCAGCGGCTCATCGAAGCGACGCGTAGCATCGAGCACCATTTCGACGACGCCCTCGACTCCGCGATCGACGGGAGCCAGTGCGCCAGCATCCACACCCAGCCGCCGGGCAACAGAGGATCGGACAGATTCCGCGTTGAGGTGCTCACCTTCGATTTCGCTGGTCTTGAGCACGTCATCCGTAAAGGTCCGCACGGAGGCTTCGTCTCGTTGTGGCTCGCCGAACTCCGCCATGCGCCCGGCCAGATGGCCTTGTGCGCGATGCACTGCCGCCAGCGGACCGGCCAGGGCGGCGGTATCGAAACGCCAGTTCGGCCAGTCGCCGGATTGCCATAGATAGAGTTTTTCGCCGCTCATCATGCGGTGAATGATGGTCCTAATCGCCTCACGGGGCAATCCAATCGACGCAAGGTGTGCGGCAATTAGAGTAGAGTCTGTAGACCTGCCAGAGGGATTCGGGACGCCGGACCTCGCCTGCAGATAGCAGCCCCCGCCGGTCGTGCCTCACTCATACCGTACGGTACCGGCGGTACGGTACGGTATGACCGGTACGGCTAGACGTCGGCGCACCTTCAATCGCGCCCTCAGTCGTGGACGATGGCCGCAACAGCCCGGCCACCGTGTGCATTTCGCCATGGACGAACGCCCCGCATCATTCCGCTCGCTCGCGTGGACGGACAGCGGCAGTGGCAGCTTCACGGCGCCGTTCGATGGAAACCACGGCTGGTACTGGCGCAACCGTGGCACCGAGCCGGTGACCGTCACGGTCAAGGTCAGCGGCTACTTCGAGAAGCTGTTCC
>JALRLM010000063.1 GCA_023254435.1 Hydrocarboniphaga sp. | reverse complement strand
CAAAGGCCTGGCGGGCAACGACTCCGGCACCCGTTTGGGCAGCCGGCGCACAGAAGGCGTGCAAAGCGGTATCGGTTTTGGGCGCGGCAACGGCACGGGCGCCGGCGCCACGGGTTCGGGCAGCGGCGCCGCGCAAACCCGGACCACGCAGGAAATCCAGCTGGTGTTCGATCGCAACAAGACCGCGTTCTTCGCCATGTTCAATCGCGCGGCGCGACAGAATCCGGGCATGGGCGCAGGCACCATCGTGATGCGCCTGACGATCCAGGCCGACGGTTCGGTCTCCGATTGCGCACTGGTATCGAGCACTTTTGGCGATTCGGAGCTCGAAGAGAAGATTCTGCAGCGCGTCAGACTGATGAATTTCGGGCCGAAGAACGTTGGCGTCTTCGTCTACCCGAATTATCCGCTCGCCTATCTGCCGCCCTGAGCATCGCCCGTCATTTCCAGCCGCCGAGATCGCATCGATGAAAGCTCGTTTTCGGCTGCTTCGTGACCTTGTTATTGCGGCTCTGGTGCTCGTAGCGCTCGCGAGCACCTGTGTTTACGCCTACAGCCAGCTGGTACCGATGTTGGTGACCAGCCCCGAGGCCGATTGCTGCGTTCAGAAAGGTAACAGCTGAACGCAAACTGATTC
The DNA here is from genome assembly GCA_023254435.1 of Hydrocarboniphaga sp. Lineage (GTDB taxonomy): Bacteria > Pseudomonadota > Gammaproteobacteria > Nevskiales > Nevskiaceae > Hydrocarboniphaga. Next base: position 4,181 of record JALRLM010000063.1, on the reverse strand, counting down.
AGCGGTCATGTATTGGCATGCTGATTGCTGTATGACAGGCACGCAACGATAACGCGTGTTGTTTTCGAGCAAAGACGCTCGATCTACCGGATACCGAAGTCCACGTTTTGGCCTCTCCTTGTCATTGGGGCCAACACGTGGACTTTTTTGTTTTTGGGCTCCGGCGGATGTTCCAAGGGAGCAAGGCGCAATGCACCGCGCTGGGGAACCGAAGGAAAACGAGCAGAACGTCCTGTCGCTGTGCGGTACGAACGAGGAGCTCTCCGGAGGCGGAGGCTTCTCATCCAACAAGCAGTAACGCAACCAATAGAGGGAGTAGGCATGAAAGGGTCGAAGGCAAATGGATCTCGTTGGATCAAGACGGCGGCGTTCGCGGCGTTGAGCTTGTTCTCCACGGGTTCCTGGGCGGGGCTTTATAACGACGGCAAGGTGTTCCTGACTGGCGGTGTGTTCACGGTCGACGGCGCGGGCGGTGGTGGTGCGGTTCCGTGGGCGACGATCACCGGCTACGAAAGCCGTGACGGCATCAACGGCGGCGTGGGCTTCACGTATGTGCGCCTGCCGAACTACGATATCAACTGGATCGGCGGTTCGATTGGCTTCTTTGATCGCTTCGAGCTCTCTTACGTCAACACCAAGCTGACGACCGATCTGTCGAACGTCAATACGGTGGCGTTGGTTGTGGATGCTCTGGAGCTGGCCGGCACTCCATTGGTTGGCGACCTCGGCTTGAGCTCAAACGGCAGCAAGCTGCACATGGACACCTACGGCGCCAAGCTGCGGCTGTTCGGTGACGCCGTCTACACATCCGACAGCTTCATTCCGCAGACCGCCATCGGCTTCCTATACAAAAAGAACACCACGCCCGAGTTCGTCCGAACGCTGAACGCCGACAAGGCCAAGGATTGGGAAGCCTATCTGGCGTTCACCAAGGTGTTCTTCCGCTACAGCACGCTGGTCAACGTCACCGTGCGCTACACCGCCGCCAACCAGATCGGTCTGACCGGCTTCGGTGGTTGCGACCTGGGCCACAACAACTGCAACAGCGACAAGGAGTTCCGCGGTGAAGTGTCGATCGCCCATCTGCTGCAGAAGAACTTCGCGATCGGTGGCGAGTACCAGCAGCACGGCAACAAGCAGAAGGGCAAGACCGTCGACACGGGTGGTCTGCTGGCCACCGATCCGGACGGCAACCTCGTCAGCGATCTGGTCTCCAACCTCATCGGCGGTGTTTCGGGGTTGACTGGTCTCAATAATGCGCTGGCGCAGAACGAATCCGACTGGTACGACTTCTTCTTCGCCTATGCGCCGAGCAAGAACTACTCGATCACGATGGCCTATCTGTTCCTGGGCGACGTCGCCGTCGCCTCGCAGCAGAACGGTCTCTACCTCTCCCTGCACGCCACGTTCTAAGAAATCCAAAAGTGCATCCAGCCGCGTCTCGCACGCATCGTCGCTACATTGCACCTTTAACCGATGGAGATTGTCATGAAAGGTCTTACCAAAAAGCTGTTCGCTGGCGCTGCGCTGTCGATCGCCGCGATGTCCTCCGCAACGTCGTTCGCGGGTGAAAATCCGACTAACCCGATCATGGGTGTTCCGGCATCCTCGATCGAAGAATTCGGTGGCCGCGAAGGCGTCCGCGCCTGGGTCGAGAGCCTGTTCTACTACATCATGCTCGACAACCGCATCGCTCCGATCTTCCGCGAATTCGGCAACCCGGAACGCCAGATCTTCCTCAACACGCAGCTCGAAACGATGGTGCTCGGTGGTCCGAACGAGTACCAGGGGGCCAGCATGAGCGCGGCTCACGCCGACCTCGGCATCACCATGACGCAGTTCAACGCGGTGGTGGAAGCGGCCTACAACGCCTGCGAACGCAACGTGATCAAGTATCACACCTGCAACCAGCTCATCAACGCGCTGGCGCCGTTCACCGACGACATCGTCACGCGCTGAGAAAAGCGCCGGTCGGGCACCACGCCCGGCCGGTGTTCTTCAGAGACGGCCTCCCCGTCATGGCGTCGCTGCAGTTCGTGCGGCGACGCCATGGCGAGCAGCGTGCTGCTTCAAAAAGTGGAGGCTCGGGCGTCGGCCCGGCCTCCGTTTCAGTATCGGCCGCGCTTTCACGCCCGTGATTCGTAGCCAGGATTGTTCCGCTGTGCCCGAATCTTGAATCGCAATTGCGGTGCCCCTCCCGGGCCAGCCGCGATGCACCGGCCTTCATCGGCCGTTCGTTTCTCCTGCGGTATCGCAGCATTGCCCCTAGACCATAACTTCAGAGAATACAGACACAATGAAATCGACCATCAGGAAGTTCTTCGGCCGCAACGTCCGCGTTCAGGCCGAACCCTCCGCGCTGCGTCGTTCGCTCGTCGTCGCCGGCCTGTCGTTCCCCATCGTCAGCTTCGTCTCCGCGCGTGCCCGCGCGGCCGAGGGCATCGAAAAGTTCTGGAAGTACAACACCAAGCCCGACGAGTATCTCGCGGGTGTGTTCGCGGGCCAGGTCCCTGCCCCGCTGGTCGCCGATACCGGCGGCAAGAGCGGCAGCCTGCTGCAGCCGCTGCCGGGCCGCCTGCGCTACTGGCGCGCCAACGGCCGCACTGCGTGGATCTTCGACGAGATCGGCAAGGCCGGCTATGCGCCGACCACCTGCGGCTTCGTCGTCAAGGGCGGCGCCATCGAATCGGCCAGCGTGCTGATCTATCGCGAATCGCGTGGCGACCAGATCGGCACACCGTCGTTCCTGCAGCAGCTCGTGGGCGCCAAGCCCTCCGGCGCCGGCATCGACAAGAACGTCGACAACATCTCGGGCGCCACCTATTCGGTCAATCTCATGAAGCGCATGGCCCAGGTTGCCCTGGCCCTCGACGCCTCGGTGCCGGCCTGAGCGGCAGCGGCTATTCGCCCGCTCCGCTTCGGTACTGACGACGATGTCCACTACGAGTAATTCCAAGGTGCCTCCGGTTCCCGAGTCCTCCCAGCCCCGCGGTGTCGCGGGGCGTCTGCGGCATTTCAAGGAGCGCGCGCTGTCGTCGAAGCGACAGCATCAGGGCCGGCCCAAGCCGAACCTGAGCATGACGCTGCGCACCTGGCACAAGCGCTTCGGCCTGTTCGCCTTCGTGTTCATGGGCTGGCTGGGCTTCAGCGGCTTTCTGATCAACCAGAGCGCCGACTGGGGCTACGACACCACGCCCATCAGCGCGCAGTGGGTGATGTCGCTGTACGGCCTGCATCCCGAGCCGCCGACCAAGGGCTACACGGCCGGCGGCCACTGGCTGACCGAAGCGCAGGACGCGACGATGCTCGACGGCAAGCCGATCGCCACGCGCATTCCGCAGCAGATCGGCATGGCGGTGGGCGGCCCCGCCGACAAGCCGCTGCTGTTCGTCGCCGAAAGCGCCAAGGTGTTCGTGCTCTCGCCCGTTGGCGAGCGCGTGGACGAGATGAGCGGCTACATGCTGCCGATCAGCAACGTGCGTCGCATCGGCAGCATTGCGGGCAATCCGTCCAAGGTGGTGATCCAGGATCTGGACGCCTTCGTGACCGTCGACGGTTTGTCCTGGGACAAGCTGCCGGTCAATTCGCCCGTGGAGTGGTCGGCGCCGACCGATCTGCCCGAGGCGCAGCGCTCTGCGGCCCTGCCCTACTCGAAGCCGTCGGTGACGCTGGAGCACGTACTGGTCGACGCGCACAGCGGCCGCATCTTCGGCATCGGCGGCGCCTGGCTGATCAATCTCGTTGGCATCGCCTCGATCGTGCTGAGCGTCTCCGGCATCTGGATCGTGGTGCGCACCAACCGCCAGCGCAACGCCTCACGACGTTGAGAGCATCGGAGACGACGGCCCCACCGCCCGCAAGCCCATGGTCGTCAAACTCTTTGGTCCACCTCCGCTGGTGCGGAGAAACTTTCTGGCGATGGGGACCGAAATCACGGTCACGCTGGCCCCGCAGCGGCGCGGCCAGTTCCGCAGCGTCAAGCGCGCGATGTCCGAGCTCAAGACCCTGCTGCGCAACTTCGGCCACGACGGCTGGGCCTGGGGCCAGGGCGCGCTTTCAACGTGAAGCGAAAGTAGTTGCAGCGCTGCGCCACCCCAACATTGTGCAGATCTTTGATTTCGATGCCACTGAGGGACATCCATATATTGTAATGGAATACTTGAAGGGACCCACCCTTTCAA
>JALRLM010000059.1 GCA_023254435.1 Hydrocarboniphaga sp. | reverse complement strand
GCCGTGGTCACCATCTCGGTGTAGAGCAGCGCGTTGGGCGTGAGCAGGCGATGGAACGAACGGCAATGCGTATCCGTCCAGTCCATCATCGGCGCGACCGACAGCCGCCAGGGGCTGAATCCCGTTGCGGTCTTGGTGCCTGCGCGGCTCGTGGGTGCCAAAGCGGTGTGCATTGCGGCTGCGGTCCTGCGTGATTCGTGACGACGCCCGGCGCGACGGCCGCTGCGGCCGCGACGCCAGGGCGCGCGATTCTACGCTGCCGGGCCCGCTCGCGCCGCCCGTTCAGTTTCGGGCACGCGATCGACGATGCAAAGAGGAGTTTTTCCGCGCTTTGCCGGTCCGGACCACCCTGGTTCGGAGGCTTGCGAACCGTGGCGAAGCCGCTTCATGGAGCGCCGCACCGGCCGCAGGCCGGGTACGGCGCCGTTCAGGCGGGCGGTCGGCGAATGTCCGCTGCCGGTATCGGTCACCCACAGGTTCCGATACGGCAGCGGCGCTGGGCGGGGCAGGATGGCGAACGCGCACCGTGACCCTGGATATCGCAATCGCGGCAGGCGCCCGGTGATACCGCCCAAGCTCGCCGTCCCTGCCGGGATCAGGCCGCCGGCACCGGCGTGTTGAGCAGCTGCTGCTCCCACAGATAGGCGATGCCGCTGCCGCCGGCGTGCTGCTTGATCACCTCGTTGAGTTCGGCGATGTGCTCGTCGCGGGCCCAGTCGCGCTGCCATTCGGCCGCCAGCGCCAGCCAGGTCATCATGTTGGCTCCGGCCGCGATCATGCGCTGGATGGCCACCTCGTGCGCCTCGACCGAGACGGCGCCGGAGGCGTCCGTAATCACGGTCACGTCCCAGCCTTCGCCCAGCGCCTGGATCACCGGCATCGCCACGCAGATCTCGGTCCACAGGCCGGCGATGACCAGCTGCTTGCGGCCCGTCGCCTTCACCGCTTCCACCACCTTGGGGTCTTCCCAGGTGTTGATGAAGGTGCGGTCGATCACGGGCTGGCCCGGGAACACGTCGGTGATCTGCGGAAAGAGGCGGCCACCGCGATCGGCGACCACGCTGGTCAGAATGGTCGGCACTCCGAAGGCCTTGGCCGACTTCGCCAAGGCGGTCGAGTTGTTGACCACCGTTTGCGGATCATGGCTGTTCAGGTTCGCGAGCTGATAGGGCTGATGATCGATCAGCACGAGCACCGAATCTTCGGGGCGTAGCAGCGACGCGAGGCCATTGCGAAAGCTCATTTCAAGACGTCCTTTTCTGTTCTTGGATCGAAGGGTTTCGTGAGGGCTGGCACTGGCTTGTGCGCCGCCTCGGAGACCACCTTCTCATCGCCGCGCGAGCGGCGGTAGCGCCCTGCTACGACGAGCTGTGTCGCGAAAAGTGGAACGCCATGCAAGAGGGCTTTGTGTCAGGCTGTGTCGCGTAATCGGGAACGCGCCCTTGGATATCGAAGAGCTCAGGACATTCGTGGAAGTGGCCGACGCCGGCGGCGTCTCGCCCGCGGCGCGTCGCCTGGGCGTATCCAAGTCCATCGTCAGCCGGCGACTGGCGCGACTCGAGTCGGAGCTCGGCCTCCAGTTGCTGGCCCGCACCACGCGGGGAGCGGCGCTCACCGAGGCCGGTGCCACCTTTCGCGATCACGCGGCCAAGGCCTGCAAGGAAATCGAACTGGCCACCGAGACCTTGCTGCCCGCCGGCGAGCTGTGCGGGCGCCTGCGCATCGCCGCGCCGCTGTCTTTCGGCCCGACGCACTTCGCCCCCGTGCTGGCGGCGCTGGCGAGGCAGCATCCGCAACTGCATGTTCACACCAGCTACAGCGACCGCTTCGTCGACCTGGTGGCCGAAGGCTACGACTGTGCGATCCGCGTGGGCTATCTGCAGGACTCCAACCTGATCGCACGACGCGTCGGCCCGCTGTATGGAAAGCTCGTCGCCAGCCCACGCTATATCGACACCCACGGTGCTCCCGAGGCGCCGGAGGACCTCGCCGCGCATGAAGCGCTCATGCAGGGCACGGAAGCCTGGCAGTTCCAGGATGGCGACAGAACCGTCACCGTGCATCCTCGCGGCCGTTTCAAGGCCGACAACGCCATCGCGCTGACGGCGGCCGCCGTGGCCGGACTCGGCATCGCCTGGTTGCCCGACGGCATCACCGGCGAGCATGTCGCCTCTGGCGCGCTGGTCCCGGTGATGACGCGTTATCCGCCACCGCCGGCCGGCATCTACGTCATCCGTCCACCAGGGCAGCATCCTGCGCGCAAGGTGCGCGTGCTCACCGAACTGCTGATCGAGTGCTTCGAGCAGGGCAAAGCTTGAAGCCTTGAAGTGAACGACGACTGCAAAGCACGCTCAAGCAGCCAGGCGAGTCCCCAGCGCCCCCACGATGGCGTCGATGCGCAGGCAATCCGTTTCGCGCCGCAGTTGCGCGAACAGGGCGCCGGCTTCGGGATAGCTGCGCAACAGCCAGTTGAGCCATTGCTTGATGCGGCCGGGAGCGTAGGCGTCGGGCAGCTTGCGGCGCTGCTGAGCCCAGAAGCTCTGCACCAGCGGGATCAGCTCATCCCATTGCATCGGCGTGTAGTGGCGACCTTCGACGTGGGCCCGGATCTGCAGGGCCAGGTCGGGTCGTGCCACCAGTCCGCGACCCAGCATGAAGTCCTGCATGCCGCTCACGGCGCGACAGCGCTGCCAGTCTTCCAGCGTCCAGATTTCGCCGTTGGCGTAGACCGGCTTGCCGATGGATTCGGCGATGCGGGCGATCCACTCCCAGTGCGCGGGAGGCTTGTAGCCATCGGCCTTGGTGCGGGCGTGGACGACGATCTGCGCGGCACCGCCGTCGGCCAGCGCATGCGCGCAGTCGAGCGCCAGATCGGTATCGTCGTAGCCCAGGCGCATCTTGGCGGTGACCGGAATCGACGCCGGTACCGCGCCGCGCACGGCGGCGATGATGGCGTGCAGCAGTTCGGGCTCCTTGAGCAGCACGGCGCCGCCGCGCGACTTGTTGACGGTCTTGGCCGGGCAGCCGAAGTTGAGGTCGATCACCGGCGCACCCAGCGTGCAGGCCAGCGCGGCGTTGTCGGCCAGGCAGCTCGGGTTGCTGCCCAATAGCTGGATGCGCAGGGGCGTGCCGGCTCGCGTCGCCGCGCCTTGGCGCAGCTCCGGCGCAAGACGATGGAACACCAGCGGCGGCAACAGCTGTTCGTTGACGCGCACGAACTCGGTCACGCACCAGTCCACGCCGCCGACCTGCGTGAGCACGTCACGCAGGATGTCGTCGACGAGACCTTCCATCGGGGCGAGAGCGAGCTGCATCGATATCAAAAGCCGGAATGGTTGAACGGGGAAGAAGCGCGGCCGACGGCGCGACGCAGGACCGTGCTCAGGGCGGGGCAGTGCGTGACGAGCGGCCACCGCGACCAGGCCCGGCGCGCATTATCTCAGCAGGCGCAGGCCGGATGCGATGGTCTTTTGGCCCCACGACCCCAGCGTGTGCGGCCGCTCAGGCGACGGCGGCTTGCCCGGATGCACCCAGCGCCGCCATGGCGACGATCGGCATCACGAAGCGAAACGTGGTCAGGGCCTCGTCGGATTCGACGCCGATCTCGCCTTCGTGTGCGAGCGCGATCTGGCTGGCGATGTAGAGACCGATGCCCAGGCCCTTGCCGCCGGCATCGACGGCACGGAAGAAGGGCTGGAACAGCCGCGCACGGTCTTCCATGGCGATGGCCTTGCCGCCGTTGCTGACGCTGATTTCGAAGCGATCTTCGGTGCGGACCGCCGAGACCTGCACGGGCTGCGACATGTCGCCATGATTCAGTGCATTGGCCAGCAGGTTCGACAGCAGCTGGCTGATACGCACCGCATCGCAGTTGAGCTGGCCCGAAACCTCGATGCGATGGACGACCTCGCGGTCGGGATGCGCTTCGAGGTGCTCGTCGATCACCGCCCGCATCTGCG
>JALRLM010000476.1 GCA_023254435.1 Hydrocarboniphaga sp. | reverse complement strand
TGCGCATCGACCTTGCGTCGTGATCGCAGCGTGAATCGGCGTAGCCCCTTGCTGTGCAGATTCCCAAACACTGGCTCGACGATGCCCAGCCGGCGGCTGTACAGCAGCCTGCCTTCGCGCGTGTCAATTCTTGCCTTCATGGCCTGAGTGTGCGGATGTGTCTCGCGCACCTTGGTGCCGTCGAAGAAGGTCACCTGTCGGTACGGGCTGATGTCCGGCTTGCGGATGCACTGCACCTTGAGCGGACAGGCCTGGCAGGTGGCCTTCACACCCCGGAAATGCGCGCCGTAACGCCCCTTGATCGAAGCATCGACACCGGTGGGCCTCAGCATCTTCCCGGCCGGGCAGCGACAGGTACGCGCCTGCGGGTCGTATTCGAAGTCGGCCGTCTGAAACCATTTCGAGTGACGCTCACCGGGCTTACGGCTCTTCTCGGGCGGCTTGTGCTTGTAGGCCTCAGCGAAGCGCGGATCGCGCGAGCGGAAGCCGGTGTCGGCCACCAGCGCATTGACGTTCGACTGCGCCAGTGCCGCCAGCGTGGATTCGGAGTGATAGCCCGAGTCCGACAGCACAGTGGCGCCGGCAAAGGGATCGCCCTGTTTCAACGAATGGAAGTCTTTTCGGCAGGCATCGAGCACGTCCGGCAGCAGTGCATTCTCCTGGCCGGTGCCGAAGGCTTGCGCACACACGACCACCTGAGATTTCGCATCCACCGCCGCCACGCCGGTATAGCCCTGGATCACCCCATGGCTCGACTTCATGGTGGCCGACTCGTTGTCGGTGATGTTCGATTTCAGCGGCTCGCCCCGGCGATTGGTCTTCTCGTCGTGCGTGGCCAGCCACTGCGTGATCTTGTCGCTTTGGCGTTGCAGGGTTTCGATCTGCTGCAGCTCACGAGCGGTCAGCGTATCGACGTTCTGGCCGGCATCCTGCCGACGATGCGTATCTATCAGGTACGCAATGGCAACATCGATCTTCTTCACCTTCTTCGCAAAGTCCTCACGCGTGCCGCTGAGGCTGCGCGAGGCATTCGACGGCAGCTTGCAGCCATCCACCGCAAACAACTCCTTGCCGACCAGCCCCTGCTCGTCGCACACCAGCAGCACGTTGCGAAACACCGACGTGATTTCATCCGGCAAGCGCGCCACGAACGCGGCGATGGTGGTGAAGTGCGGCTGCGCATCCCCCGACAAGGCCATGAACACCACGTTCTCGCGACAAGCCCGCTCGATATCGCGCGACGACACCAGGCCCCGCGCATAGCCCAACAGCACGATCTTGAGCAGGACCCCGGGGTGATACGCCGATGCACCGGTCACATCGTTGTGATACCGCGCATCGAACACCGACAGATCGATCTTGTGATCCACCAGGTAGTTCACCGCGTACTCGAAAGTGCCCGGAACAATCTGATCCGAGAAGCACACCGGCAACAGCTTCGTCAGATGCGCATCAACCGGTTTGTAGCGCGCCATTTCCGCTCTCCTTTCGCTTGCGAAAGAAGCAGCGGGTTATGTGCCAATTTATGGTTTTCCTACGGCCTCAACGCCTAGGTTAAGCCGCGGCCACGCCACAACCGCGCCATCCGCCCGAACAACTGCCCGGGGGCGTGGACGTCGGCTTGAACCGTTGGTTGGGCGGCATTCTCACTACTCGGCGACCACTTTGACGCCAGACAGATTGAGAAGGTCTTGATAGCTCATGCCATCTAGCTCCTCCCGGCAAGCTTTGAGCGACGTCTGCCCGCCTAAGACCTCTGTCAGAACTGGAGAGCCTGGAAGCGGCTCCTTGTATTTAGCGCAGGGCCTAGTGGACAGCACGACCGCCTGAGCGAGTGTTAACTGCAGTTTCTCTTCCGGCGTAAGGGACGCGAGCAGACGATCATGACTAGACACGAACGCCTCTTCAGAACTGCCATCAAGCCGCACGTCGGATGAGCAAGCGGCGACTCCGACTGCTGCTACTAGTAGTGCTATGCGAATGGCGCCCTCTCCCATGCGGCCCAACGCCAATTAGCCGGAACCCGGATTCCGCCTAACTTGTGACGCATTCCGTATAACTTGGTTTCGAGTCGCATAACACTTTGATTCCATTGATAGCCGGAAAATTAGGGCGGAATCCATGGTGGACGGGGTGCGGCTGGTCGATCAGTTCCGGGCGCGGATGCGGGCCAAACACTACAGCCTCCGGACCGAGAATACCTATTGGGGCTGGATTAAGCGCTTCATCATCTTTCACGGCAAGCGACATCCGGTCGAGATGGGCGCGGTGGAGGTCGAGGTGTTTCTGTCGCATCTGGCGACACAGCATCAGGTCTCGGCCAGCACGCAAAATCTGGCGTTGGCCTCGCTGCTGTTTCTGTATCGCGAGGTGCTGGGCATCGATCTGCCCTGGCTGGACGACGTCACGCGCGCCAAGAAGCCCGTGCGGCTGCCCACGGTGCTGACGATGCAAGAGGTGGAGCAGTTGCTGGCCCAGGTGGGCAGCAGCGGAGTGATGTCGTTGATCGTTCGCCTGCTCTACGGCACCGGCATGCGCCTGACCGAGGGCTTGCGGCTGCGGGTAAAGGATGTGGATCTGGACCGTCGCCAGATCACCATTCGTCAGGGCAAGGGCAACAAGGATCGCGTCACGGTATTGCCCGATTCGCTGCGCGAGTCCATGGCACTGCAACTGCAGTTGCGTCGCCTGCTGTTCGATCGTGACATGTCGATGGATCAGGTGGGCGTCTGGTTGCCGGATGCGCTGGCGGTCAAGTATCCCCATGCCGCTTTGGATTGGGGCTGGCAGTATGTTTTTGCGGCTTCGGGGCTGTCGGTCGATCCGCGTTCGGGCGCGGTACGCCGGCATCATGTGGATGAATCCAGCGTGCAGAAGCGGGTGCGCCACGCGGCGCTGGCAGCGGGTATCGCCAAGCCGGTTTCACCGCACACCTTGCGGCATTGCTTCGCCACGCACTTGCTGGAATCGGGGGCGGACATTCGCACCGTGCAGGAACTGCTGGGGCACTCCGATGTGGGCACCACCATGATCTATACCCACGTGCTCAATCGCGGCGGCCGTGGGGTGGTCAGCCCGCTCGACCGCATGGCGCCGCGTTCCTCCCGTTAGGCTCTGAGGCGGTGCGGCTGATCCGGGCCGGAAACGGCCTTACCCGGCGTCGGCTATCCCCTTCACTCAAATAGCAAAGGGCTGACAGAAAACGTCCATTCGTCCCTTCACACTGCGTTCAGGGGACCACCTCAGGGACAGAAAATGAAGCTCAAGCAGTGGCTTGTGGGGATGCTGCTGTCGTGTGCTGCCGGGACCACCCAGGCGCACGACGTGCAACAGGTTGAACGGGTCGATACTTTCCGGACTACCGTCATGTCCGACCTGCGCAATCGCGAAGTGCTGGTGATGAAGCCGTGGAAGGACAGCGGCACGCCGGCGCCGGCCATCGTGGTGCTGCACTACCTGCACGGATCACCGGCCGACATGGCCGATCTGACCGCCATCGGCAAGCTGGCCCGCGATGCCGGCGCCTGGGTCATCATTCCCGATGGCATCCAGGGCAAGTGGAACTACGGCGCGCTGTCGATCAAGACCGTGGACGACGTGAAGTTTCTTAACCGCGTCATCGACAAGGTGGTCGCGGATTATCCGGTGGACCCCAAGCGCATCTACATGACCGGCTACTCCAACGGCGGCCTCATGGCCGTGCGCTACGCCTGCGAGCAGCCCGGTCGCATCGCCGCCGTCGGCGTCGTCGCCACCACCATCGAGCCGCTCGATGCCGTGCAGTGCAAGCCGCCGGTGGGCATTCCCATGCTCTACATCAACGGTGTGCAGGACCCGCTCATTCCGTTCAACGGCAATCTGTTCAAGCGCTCGGCCGCCGACACGCTGGCGATGTGGCGCGGCTTCGACGGCTGCACCGACAGTTCGGTGACTACCGATCTGCCCGATGCCGTCGTCGACGGCACCACGGTCAAGCACATCGCCTGGCGCAACTGCGCCGCGGGCATGGCGGTGGAGCAATACGTGGTCGAAGGCGGCGGTCACACCTGGCCTGGCACGCAGCGCTTCACGCTGGGCCTGGGCAAGACCTCGCAGGACTTCAACGCCACCGACGCGATCTGGCAGTTCGTCAGCGCGTTCTCTCGCTAAGGAGCGGAGCATGAACATCATCCGCCTCCATTCGGCTCACCTGGGCCTGGTCGCCGCGATTTTGGCCGCCGCGCCGCTGGTTCACGCGCAGACCGCGATCACGCAGGAATTCGGCATCAACACCACCACGGCTGGCGATCAGCAGTTGCCCGTGGTGGCGCGTGCGCCCGACGGCCATTCCATCGTGGTCTGGGACAGCGAGGACCAGGACGGCAGCCTGTCGGGCATCGTCGCGCAGCGCCTGGACGCCTATGGCAACAAGATCGGAGACGAGATCATCGTGCCGTCCGATGTCGCCGAGCGTCAGAGCAATCCGGCCGTGGCCGTCGATGCGCAGGGCAATTTCGTGGTCGCCTGGAACAGCGCCACGTTCGAGGCCGCGCGCACGGGCGTGTTCGCCCGCCGCTTCGCCGCCGATGGCACGCCGCGGGGCGCGCAGTTTCGCGTCAACAACACCGGCCGCGACATCTATGCGCTGATGGCCGTGGCCATGGACAGCCTCGGCAACTTCGCCGTCGCCTGGCCCGAGCGCCAGAGCACCGGCCTGCCCATCGCCACCAACGTCAGCTACAGCTACGTCATGGTGCAGCGCTACCGCGCCGACGGCACGCCCAACGGCGCGCCCATCGAAGCCGCGCGCGGCACGCTCACCAACCTGCGCGTGCCCGGCCTGGGCATGGACGACACCGGCGCCATGGTGGCGGTGTGGAACTCCGACGTGCAGTCGGGCTATGTCAGCGAGGAATCCAGCCTGGGCCTGGGCCTGGGCATCTACGGCCAGCGCATCGGCGCCAACGGCAGCCTGGTCGGCGGGCGATTTCAGATCAACACGACGAGCTTCAGCCGCATCTTCGACCGCCCGGTCGTCGCAGTGGCGCCCAACGGCAGCTTCGCCGTGGCCTGGCAGACCAACCGCGCGTCCGATCTGGCTCCGCAGGGTGTCGAAGTCCGCCGCTATGACGTCAACGGCGTCGCCCAGGGCCGCCCGTTCACGCCGGACGCCGAGCACCTGCTGCGCAAGCCGGCGCTGGCCATGAGCAACGACCGGCTGGTCGTCGCCGCGCATGCCGAGGGCCTGTATTTCCGTGCCTACGACGTTGCCGGCAACGCCCTGGGCGACACCGTGCGCGCCGATGCGCATGGCGCGGTCAGCTCCATCCTGCAGCCCGCCATCGCCCTGAGCGGCAGCGATCGCCGTGTGATGGCGATCTGGCAAAGCCGCAACCAGGACGGTGACGGACGCGGCATTCGCGGGCGCAGTTATCTGCTGCCCTGACCGGTTCGGGCTCAGATACTCCCGCTGAGCGCCCTCCGTAGGGCGGGTCGCGACCCACCACTGGGAGATTCGGCTGAAGCCAACGTCCTGACGGCGGCTCCAGACCCGCCCTACGAGCGCAGCGGTAAGCTTGCATCGACGCCAATCCGGCCGAGCCGCATCACGCAAGGGCGACGGACGCGGCATTCGCGGGCGCAGTTATCTGCTGCCCTGATCGGTTCGGGCTCCGGCCCCTGAGCGGATCACGCAGGGCGGGTCGCTCGCCGCCCTGCGGGCGACCTGCATGAACCGGGGGAATCGGTCCCGCACCAGTTGATTTCACCCGCAGGCGAGGTCGGGCCCGGCGGCGTAAAGTGTGCCCATGAATACGGCACCACAGACCCCGACTTCGCGCACTGCCGGCCGCCCCCAGGGCGCCGCGCTCGATGCGCTCGATTTCACCAACCGCATCACCGATCTCGACCCGCAGTTGCTGCGCGAGGTCACGCCCACGCCGCTGTCGCAGCCCAGGCTGCTGCACTTCAATCGCGCGCTGGCCGAAGAGATCGGCCTCGACACCGCCGCCGCACAAGATCCGGCGTTCGTCGCCGCCATGGCCGGCAATCGTCGCGTCGAGCAG
>JALRLM010000472.1 GCA_023254435.1 Hydrocarboniphaga sp. | reverse complement strand
CCAGGTCCTTGATCACCGGCATGTGCGGCAGCGGATAGATCTTCACGTCGCCGCGGCAATCGTCGATGGCCTTGGTGCAGGCCAGCGTGTTGGTGCCGTCGATGTTCATCGCGCAGCTGCCGCAGATGCCTTCGCGGCAGGAGCGGCGGAAGGTCAGCGTCGGATCGATCTCGTTCTTGATCTTGATCAGCGCGTCCAGAACCATCGGGCCGCAGGCGGCCATGTCGATGTCGTAGGTATCGACGCGCGGGTTGGCGCCGGTGTCCGGATCGTAGCGATAGATCTTGAAGCTGCGAACTTTCTTGGCGCCGGCGGGAGCCGCAAAGTGCTTGCCGGCTTTCTTGTCGATGGTCGAGTTCTTGGGTAGCGTCAACTGAGCCATGTGGCTGCTCCTGCGTCCTATTGTTACGACGGTTCAGTCGGCAATCGACTTGCGCAACTGTTCGAAAGATTCGGGGGACATCAGCATGTCCACCACGCGCCATTGCTTGTCGGCCTGGCGCTCCAGTACCAGCTTCAACTGCTTGCCGTCCGGCAGGGTCAGATCGGCCGAATAACGTGCGTCGCCTTCGCTGCCGCTGTTGGCCAGCTCGCCTTTCAGCGCGCAGGGCGGCGGCGGAGACGGCGGCATCTTCAGCGAGCCGTCGCAGGCCATGTTGATGAGCCCGCGCGGCGTGGCGAGTTTCTCCACCACCCGCGCGGCGAGGCGTTCACCCACGGCCGCGCGGATACCACCCAGCAGCTTGCCTTCGTTGGCCTCGCTCAGGCGCTGCTCGACGCGGGCGTCGACGTTGCGCTTGACGCTCGCGAAGTCGACCACGGCGGCGACGGCGCTTTCGTCGCGCGCCTGCAGTCCGTCACGCAGCTTCTTGAGCGTGCGCATCGGCGCCAGGCCGGTGCACGCGGTCACGGCGAACACCGTGACCAGACCCAGCATTGCCAGACGATGCAGGTTGCGCATGGTGGCGAGCCGTCGCGCGTCTTAGTAAACGCGCTTCTGCGGCGCGACGACCTGCATCTCGTCGTCGAGCGTGTACATGTGCACCGGGCGGTCGCCGAGCTTCACTTCGGTCTCGCCGGTGCGCCAGGCCAGGCTGTGCTTGAACCAGTTGACGTCGTCGCGATCCGGGAAGTCTTCGTGCGCGTGGGCGCCACGCGATTCCTTGCGCGCCGCGGCCGATTCCAGCGTGACCAGCGCCTGACCCATGAGGTTGTCGAGTTCCAGGGTCTCGATCAGGTCGGAGTTCCACACCAGCGAACGATCCGAAACCTGCACGTCCTTGAACGTCTCGATGGTCTTCTTGAGCTTGACCAGACCTTCGTCCATCGACTCCTGGGTGCGGAAGACGGCGGCATGCTTCTGCATGGTCTTCTGCATCTCGAGGCGAATCTCGGCGGTCTTGCGGCTGCCCTTGGCATTGCGCAGCTTGTCGAGGCGATCGAGGCACATGTCCTCGGACTCGCTGCCGATGGTGCGATGCGGGGCGCCCTTCTTGACCACCTGCGCGGCGCGGATGGCGGCTGAGCGGCCGAACACCACGAGGTCGAGCAGCGAGTTGGAGCCCAGGCGATTGGCGCCGTGCACCGACACGCAGGCCGCTTCGCCCACGGCCATCAGGCCCGGGATCACGGTGTCGGGGTTGCCGTCGCGCACGGTGACGACTTCGCCGTAGAAGTTGGTCGGGATGCCGCCCATGTTGTAGTGCACCGTCGGAATCACCGGGATCGGCTCCTTGGTGACGTCGACGCCGGCGAAGATCTTGGCGGTCTCGGAGATGCCGGGCAGGCGCGCGTGCAGCACTTCCGGTCCCAGATGCTCGAGATGCAGATGGATGTGATCGCCTTCCGGACCCACGCCGTGGCCGTCGCGGATTTCCATCGTCATCGAACGCGACACGACGTCGCGCGAGGCGAGGTCCTTGCGGTTCGGCGCGTAGCGCTCCATGAAGCGCTCACCCTTGGAATTGGTGAGATAGCCGCCTTCGCCGCGAGCGCCTTCGGTGATCAGGAAGCCCTTCTTGGCCAGGGTGGTGGGGTGGTACTGGATCATCTCCATGTCCATCAGCGGTGCGCCGGCCTGGTAGGCCTGGGCGATCCCGTCACCGGTGCAGATCAGGGCGTTGGTGGTGGGGGAGAAGCACTGCCCGGCGCCGCCGGAGGCGAGGATCACGCTCTTGGCGGTGAAGGTCTCCATATGGCCGTCGCGCACGTCGCGGGCCACG
>JALRLM010000470.1 GCA_023254435.1 Hydrocarboniphaga sp. | reverse complement strand
CGACCCGCCCGGATTCACCAGCCGCGCCTTGACCAGCGGACCCACCGCGCCGCTCGTGGTGGCGATGCGCTCGAAATGCAGGGCGCCGCCACCGACGAAGCGCGCGGCATAGGAAATGACGGCGGAATCGGCCACGGCCTCGCGCATCGCCTCGCGCTGGGCCGGGCTGGCGTCCTTCCAGCGCTTGCGCAGCAGCTTCTGGGCGATGAAGTCGAAATCGAAGGCTGCGGTCACGGCCGGCTGGAGTGCCTGCACGCGCGCCACGCAGCCGGCCTTGCTGTGCAGGTTGCGCATGAGCGCCTCGTGCAGGCCGTCGACCACCGCGTCGGCTTCGGCGATCGCGCCGGACGTGGCCTCGTCGGGGCCGTCGGCCCGCGCCGTCGACGTCAGGCCGAGCACGGCGATCACGACGACCCGGGCGAGGCGAAGGCTCGCGAAACGGCAACGAAAGCTCGGGATCGGGGCTGCTAGCATGGCGGCGATTCTGGGGACGTTTGCGGGGACGGCTTGCGAAGATGGCTTTGAACAAGGACGCCGACGATCGGGCCGCGTCGGCGCGCCTCGCGGCACGCTGGGTCGCGGCGGTGCAGCGACGGACGACGACGGTGCTCGTGCTGGCGCTGCTGCTGGGCGCGGCGCTAGCCGTGGTCATCGCGCGTCAGCTCAGCGTCGACACGAGCGCCGATCGTATCCTGTCGCCGGAACTGCCGTGGCGTCAGGCCGAGCGCGAGCTGATCCGCCAGTTCCCGAACCTGGACCTGGGCCTGGCCGTGGTCATCGACGCGCCGAGCGCCGAACAGGCCGACGCCGTGCAGCGACGGCTCGTGGACCTGCTGCGCCAGCGCCGCGACCTGTTCCCCGAGCTGCTCGCGCCCGAAACCGATCCCTACTTCCGCCGCAACGGCCTGCTCTACCTGGGCGTCGATGAACTGGAGCGGCTGTCGGACCAGCTCAATCTCGTGCAGCCCTTCCTGGGCCTGCTGGGTCGCGATCCGAGCCTGCGCGGCATTTCGCGCCTGCTGGTGCCGGCGCTGCAGGAGCCCGAGGCGCTGCCGCTGAACCTCGACGACGCCCTGTCGCAGATGGCCGGCGCGGTCGGAGCGGCCGTCGACGGTCGCGAGCAGGCGCTGTCCTGGCAGTCGCTGCTGGGCGCGCAGGCGCTGCCGGGGCAGCAGGCCGGCAGCGGCACGCACCGCCGCCTGATCGGCCTGATGCTGCAGCCCGATTACCGCCGGCTCATGCCGGCCGCCACGGCGATCGAGGCAGTGCGCGAACTCGTGCGGCGCGAGCACCTGGACGCGGATGGCGTGTCGATCCGCCTCACCGGCGGCGCGGCGCTGGAACACGAGGAGATGCAGTCGGCCTTCGACGGCGTGGTGGCGACCGGGCTGATCTCGCTGGTGCTGGTGGCCGTGCTGCTGTACCTGGCGCTGCGCTCCGCGCGGCTGGTGATCTGCGCGCTGCTGACCCTGGTCTACGGTCTGCTCGTCACCAGCGGTTTCGCCGCCATCGCGGTGGGATCGCTGAACCTGATTTCGCTGGCCTTCGGCCTGCTCTACGTGGGTCTGGGCATCGGCTACGCGCTGTACCTGGGCATGCAGTACGTCGAACGCGGCCGCATTGCGCAGGATCGCCGCGAGGCGCTGATGCTGGCGGCCGGCGACGTCGGCGGTTTCATGCTGGTCTGCGCGCTGACCACGTCGACGGGTTTCTTCGCCTTCGTGCCGACCGACTTCAAGGGCATCGGCGAACTGGGGCTGATCGCCGGCGTCGGCATGTTCGTGAGCCTGACGGTGACCCTGACGCTGCTGCCGGCGCTCATGGAACTGCTGCGCGTGCCGCTGCCGGCGCCGCGTGCCGCCGCGAGCCCACGCTCATCACCCTTGAGCGCGGCACTGGACTGGCCCTATCGCTACCCGCGCCTGATCTGGATCGCTTGCGCGCTGCTGGGACTCGCGGCCGCCAGCCAGTTGCCGCGCGCCTACTTCGACTCCGATCCGCTACACCTGCGCGATCCGCAATCCGAGTCGGTGCGCGCCTTCCGCGACCTGCTGGCCGACCCTTCGGCGCCGCCGCTGACCCTGTCGGTGCTGTCGACTCCGCAGGATTTCGAACGCAGGCGCGCCGCCCTGGCCGCGCTGCCCGAAGTGTCGCGTGCCTACGGCCTGCCCGACTTCGTGCCGGCCGATCAGGACGACAAGCTGCCGCTGATCGAAGACCTGGCGCTGAGCCTGACGCTGCCCGATGCCGGCGACGTCCACGATCCGAGTCCGGCTCCGGTCGAACGCGAAGCGGCCGCCGCGCTGGCCCGGGCACTAGACGCCAGCGCCGCGACACCCGCCTGGCAGGCGCTGTCGACGCAGCTGGTCCGGCTGCAGGCGGCGCTGGCCGGGCCCCAGGCCGGGCTCGTGCTGGCGCGGCTGCATCACAACCTGTTCGACGCCCTGCCCGCGCAGCTGCAACAGCTGCGCGAGGCCCTGCAGGCCCAGGCCGTGGGCATGGACGACATTCCGCCGTTCCTGGCCGGCCGCTACCGGAGCGCCGAAGGCCTGTACCGCATCGAGGTGTGGCCGCGAGAGCGGCTCGAAACCCCGGAGACGATGGCGCAGTTCGTCGACGCCGTGCGCCGCCTCGAACCCGAGGCCGTCGGCGCGCCGATCAGTTTCCTCGAAGCCGGGCGCACGGTGGTGCGCGCCTTCCAGCAGGCCTTCGTCAACTCGCTGGTCGCCGTCGTGCTGCTGCTGTTGCTGATGCTGCGCTCGCTGGCCGACAGCCTGCGCGTGCTGCTGCCGCTGCTGCTGGCCGGCACGCTGACGGTGGGCCTCATGGTGCTCATCGATCAGCCGTTCAACTTCGCCAACGTGATCGCACTGCCGCTGCTGCTGGGCGTGGGCGTGGACTATGGCGTCTACCTGGTACAGCGCGGCCGCCGGGCGCCGCCGGGCAGCAACCTGCTGCGCACGAGCACCGCACGCGCGGTCTGGTACGGCGCGCTGATCACCATCGTCAATTTCGGCAACCTGATGCTGTCTTCGCATCCGGGCACCGCGAGCATGGGCCGGCTGCTGGCCTTCGGCCTCGCCATCACGCTGCTGTGCACGCTGGTGCTGCTGCCGACGCTGCTGGTCCGTCGATCACGCTGACGCCTCTGCAATAAATGTCACGGCGGCCCGGGAAAATACCGTTGGCAACAGGGGGGCGCGGGCGCATCATCCGCGCCTGGGGTGGGGTCGATTCTTGCAATGCCGTTGGCCACGGGCGCTTGCCCGCGCGCCGGCCGTGCATGCGGCGCCCGTTTGGTCGCAGCCCGGCGACGCTCAAGAAGAGGCTTGAAAATGCACACTCAGGACCGCGCCACACGCCGCATCGGAGGCGCCCGGCTGGCGCTGGCATTGCTGCTCGGCGCCACCAGCCTGCCGGCCGCGGCGGCGCCCTGGCTGCCCGTGGGCGATCGCGTGCTGCGCAACGACGTGGAAATCCTGGCCGCCCATGGCCTCATCGACCATCTGGTCATGAGCTGGCCGATCCCCAAGGGCCAGTTCGAACAACTGCGCGACAATCCGGCGCTCGAGCAGCAGCTCGCCGAAAAACCCGAGTACGTGCGCCGCGCGGCGCAGCGCGTGCTGGCCTACCTCGACGCCGGTGAAGTCACGCGCGTCGCCAGCCTGCGGGTGACCAACGCCCCGGCCGTGGTACGCGATTTCGGCACCAGCGCGCGCAACGAGGTGGACGCGCGCCTGGGCGTGGACTACGAAAGCGGCAACTTCGCCGCCAGCGTCCGCGTGGGCGGCATGACCGATGTCGATGGAACCGACGACGCCGACTTCCTGCCCGACGACAGCTATATTTCCTACAAGGGCTGGCTGGGTCTGCGCTACTACGCGGGCTGGGTCGAGCAGTGGTACGGCCCCGGCGCCATCAGCAGCCTGATGTGGTCCAACAATGCGCGACCGCTGCCCAAGATCGGCTTCATGCGCGACAACCCCAAGGCCTTCGACACGCCACTGCTGCACTGGCTCGGGCCGTTCCAGATCAACGGTTTTCTGGGCTATTACGACGAGAATCGCATCGACGACAACGTGATGCTCGGCAGCCTGCGCTTCACCATCAACCCGCTGCCGGGCTTCGAGATGTCGATCATGCGGTCCTCGCAGTTCTGCGGCGATCGCAATGGCCAGGAAGTGAATGGGCGCACCTGCAATCCGTTCACGGCGGCCTTCGAGGTCTGGAATAAGGACGGTGACGCCAACGAGACCAACGATCAGGCTAACCCGGTCGAAATGAAGTACACGCACCAGTTCAAGAACGTCGCGGTGTCGCCGTACATCCAGACCATGAACGAGGACACGCCGCCGTTCGTGCACTCGTACTCGAGCCATCTGTTCGGCCTGGCCTTCACGGGGCCCTGGGGTCTGGCGGGCGGATCGTGGAACCTGACGGCGGAATTCACCGATTCGATCGCGACCTACGCCATGTTCGGTTTCAATCGCCGCATTCATGGTCTGGCCTATTCCAACACCGGTTACCTGGACGGCTTCCGCTATCGCGGTCGCTCGCAGGGCTTTTCGCTGGACAGCGATTCGCAGCTGGGCTCGCTGGCGCTCATGCTGGTCGACAGCAAGGGCTGGAACTATCGGCTGGTCTACCACTACGTGAGCATCAGCACCGAGCAGCTGCAGGCTCAGGAGAACCGGCCCGAGAACACCGCCTTTCGCAACGTGGTCAGCCGTATTCCACGGCAGTGGAACGAGCTCAACGCCGGTCTCAGCATGCCGCTGGGCAAGCTGTCGCTGGAGATGCTCGTGCGCGTTCGCGACGAGAATCCGCCGGCCGACATCGGCGATCAGTTCGAGGCCGAACTCGGCATGAGCTATCGCTTCTGAATGCAGCGACGGCCAGGATCGGCGAGCCCGCCGGTCCTGGCTGCAGCCGGCTTCAGAACGAAAAGCCCAGGCGCAGATTGAAGATGTCGTTCGAGCCGATGTGCTCGTACTCCGGCGTGATCTCGAACAGCAGCATCGAGACGCGCAGGCCGGCGAAGAAGCGCGTGTGGTTCACGTCTTCCTTGTCGAGCGGAATGCTGCTGCTGGGATCGACCTGTCCCCAGATCTGGCCGATGCCCACATAAGGCGTCAGGAAGGCGAAGCCCTTCGACGCCGTGAGGTCGAGTCCATAGGTCGAGAAATCGAAGTCGTCGATGCCCGTCATCGTCGTATACGAGCCGCGCACGGCCAGCGCCGGCGACACCACGCCGCCCTCCCAGATCGCGTAACGCACTTCGGCGCCGAACAGATTGGCGTCGGCACCCGGCACGTAGCCGTAGTAAGCGCCGAGATCGACGCCGAAAGGCAGTCCCTTGTGCAGCGCCAGGCCGACCATGCCGATCTCCGACACGTCCTCGCCCGTCAGCGTCTGCCAGGCGTCCTCGTCGCTGACCGACATATAAGTGCCGAAGGCGCCGATGCCGAAGCCGGTCAAGCCGGTCGCCTCGGCGGGACCGAGGGACTTGTAGCTATAGGCATCGACGATGTCCTTGGACACCGATCGGAACGCCGCCTGATCGGGATTGACGATGTCGAAATCGTCGGCACTGGCCGATCCGGCAAACAGCAGGCAGCTGGCAGCGAGCAGTCGCTTCATGGGTTCTCCTTGAGTCAGCTTCGGATGTCGGGCCGGCGGATCAGCCGCGGCCGAGGTGACGCTCGATGAAATCGGCGGTCGCAGTCTGGATGTCGACCAGCCGTCCGTTGAAGAAATGCCCCGCGCCATCCACGGTCACGAGTTCGGGCGCGGGCTGGTACTGCGCCAGCGCGCGGGCCGTTTCCTCATACGACACCACATCATCATCGCGGCTGTGGATGACGAGCCAGGGACAGTCCGGACGCTGCGGCGTCACGTTGTAGGCGAAGCGTCCGCCGAAGGGGGGCGCCACGCTGATCTGCAGATCGGGCGAGCAGCGCTCGGCCGCGCGCGTGCTGACGTAGCCGCCGAACGAGAAGCCCGCGAGCAGCAGCGGCGAGCCCTGCGGCATGCGCTCGCGCATCCACTCGACCAGGCGGATCGTGTCCTCGGTCTCGCCGACGCCTTCATCGAACGCACCTTCGCTGCGGCCGACGCCGCGAAAGTTGAAACGTAGCGCGTAGAAGCCCGCCTTGAGGGCGATCGATGCCAGCGTGTAAGTCACCTTATTGCTCAGCGCGCCACCGAACAACGGATGCGGATGGCAGATCACGGCGACACCTCGTGCGGTTTCGCGCGGCGCGGCGACCAGCACTTCGATCGCCCCGGCGTCGCCAGGCAACAGGGTTTCGAGCACGGTGCCCGGTTCGGGGAGCGAGGGAGAGGTCGATGAGCTCATGCGCGCAGTGTACGAAATCGGGCCTGAACGGGCCGTCGGCGCGGCGTCGCCACGGCTTTGTTCCGGTCCTGCATTCGGGCCTGCGGTTTGTGTAAGCTCAGCGCTCGCATGACTCCCCTTTCCCGCCTACTCGACGAGCGCGTCTGGCCGGCTTTTGCCGTCGACCTGCGCTCCCTGGCCCTGTTCCGTTTCGGCCTGGGACTGCTGGTCTGTTTCGATGCGCTGGGACGCCTCGGCGACGTCGGGGCGTTCTACGGCGACCACGGCGTGCTGCCGCTGGGCCTGCTGAGCGAAAGCGGCGACGCCTGGCGCTGGTCGCTGCACCGCGCCATGGACGGAACCGGCTTTTCGAGCCTGCTGATCCTGCTGCAGGCGCTGGCCGGCCTCGCGCTCGCCGCCGGCTTTCGCACGCGACGCGCGACGCTGCTGGCCTGGGTGCTGGCCGTATCGCTGTGCAATCGCAACCCGCTCGTGCTGGGCGCCGGCGACGTGCTGCTGTGCGCACTGCTGTTCTGGGGCCTGTTTCTGCCGCTGGCCGGCCGCTGGAGCATCGACGCCACGCTGACCGAATCGCCCACGCCCGAGGCCCGCCACCTGTCCTGGGCTTCGGCGGCGCTGACCGTGCAGGTACTGGCCGTGTTCTTCTTCAACGCCCTGCATCGCAGCGGGCCCGAATGGACGCAGCAGGCCAGCGCCTGGCAGCAGCTCATGATGCTGGACGGCATCAGCCGCGGCCTGTCGCCGTGGCTGGCGGTCGAGCCGGGCCTGAGCGCGGCGATCACGCATTGGAGCCAATGGCTGCAGCTGCTCGGCCCGCCGCTGTTCCTGTTGCCGACCATCGGCGCCGCCCGCCGGCGCGTCGGCGTCAGCGGCGTGCTGCGCGCCATCGTGCTCCTGCAGTTGCTGCTGCTCGTGGCGCTGACACTGGCGACGCTGGCCATGGGATCGATCGGCTGGCTGCTGCTGGTCGGGCTCGCGGCACTCGTCAGCGGTCGTTTCTGGGATTTTCTCTGGCGCCGCCGCCAGCGCCCGGCACAGGCACGCCTGCGCGTGTTCTTCGACGAGCACTGCGCGATCTGCCGCACCGCCAGCCGCATGGCGGTCGGGCTGTTGCTCGTCGACGCCGAACTGGCGCCCGCGCGCAGCAACCGCCGCGCCGACTCGCTGGCCCGCGCCAACGATTCCTGGGTCGTGCTCGATCATGACGACAGCGCGCACCTGCGCGGCGCCGCACTGCTGCTGCTGCTGCGCCGCTCGCCGCTGCTGGGCTGGCTCGGACCTGCGCTCGACAAGCCGGTACTGCGCGAAGCCGCCGATCACCGCTATCGCCAGCTCGCTCCGCATCGCCAGCGGCTGGCGCGCGGCAGTGCCTGGCTGCTGCCCAGGCCGACCGCCAGCCTGGTGCCGGCCGTGTCGGCCAGCCGCTGGATCGGCGTGATCCTGCTGCTGGTGCTGGTCGGCAATGCGCTGACGCTGGCCAGCCCCGGCAACGGCCTGGCACGGCTGATCGCGCCGCCGCTGCAATTGCTGCGACTGGATCAGCGCTGGGACGCCTTCGCGCCCTCGCCGCCCCGGCAGGAAAGCCGCTGGACGGCACCGGGCCGCACGATCGGCGCCGGCGACGTCAATGCCCTGCCGCGCGATCCGGCCGCCGACGAGATCCGCTGGCGCTTCTACGAGGAACGCGTGGGCCGCGCCACATCGAACCAGGCAGCCCTGCTGTCGGCCTGGACCCAGCGCCTGTGCCGCGAATACAACGCCGGGCGCGCCGCCGGATCGCCCGAGCGTCTGGCCGAGTTTCGCCTCGTGCAGCTGTTGCGCATCGCGGGCCGCCACAACGACGAGCAAACCGAACAGCGCGTGCTGTGGCGCCAGGACTGCGCCACCCGATGAGCGCGGTTGAGACGATCGACATCGGCGCCAACCTGGCGCACGAAAGCTTCGCCGCCGATTTCGACGCCGTGCTCGATCGGGCGACCGCCGCCGGCGTCGTTGCCATGATCGTCACCGGCAGCTCGGCGCAAAGCTCGGAAGACGCCGCGCTGTTGGCGCAACGCCATCCGGGCCTGCTCTACGCCACTGCGGGCCTGCATCCGCACCACGCCAGCGAGTGGACGCCGGCGATGGGCGAGCGCTTCGCCGAACTGACGCAGCAGCCCGGCGTGGTCTCACTGGGCGAATGCGGGCTCGACTACTTTCGCGACTTTTCGCCGCGCGAGGACCAGCGCCGCGCCTTCGCCGCGCAGCTCGACCTGGCCGTGCGCCTGCAGCTGCCGGTGTTTCTGCATCAGCGCGACGCGCACGAGGATTTCGTCTCGATGCTGCGTGAATACCGTCCGCAGCTCGTCGATGCCGTGGTGCACTGCTTCACCGACACGCAAGCCGCGCTCGAGGATTACCTGGCGCTCGACTGCCACGTCGGCATCACCGGCTGGATCTGCGACGAGCGTCGCGGCCGCCATCTGCTCGAGGCCGTGAAGATCATTCCGGGCGATCGTCTGCTGATCGAAACCGACGCGCCCTATCTGCTGCCGCGCACGGCGCCCAAGTCCGCCAACCGCCGCAACGAACCCTGCTACCTGCCCTACGTGCTCGATGCTATCGCTGGCGCGCGCGGCGAGCCACACGACGCGCTGGCACGCCAGACCACCGCCAATGCGCAACGCTTCTTCCGGCTGCCATCGTAGCGCGGCGCAGTCCGCTCAGCTGCGAAACACGAAGTACACCGCGCCGACCATGCACAGGCCGGCCCAGACGAAATCGAGCTTGATGGGCTGTTTCATGACCAGCACCATGAACGGCACGAACACCGCGAGCGTGATCACCTCCTGCATGATCTTGAGCTGCGGCAGCGACAGCGTGGTGTAGCCGATGCGATTCGCGGGCACCTGCAGCAGGTACTCGAACAGCGCGATGCCCCAGGACACCAGGGCCGCAATGAGCCAGGGCTTGTCCTTGAGATCGCGCAGGTGACCGTACCAGGCCATGGTCATGAAGATGTTCGACAGCACCAGCAGACCGGCGGTCTGCCCCAGCACGCTCCAGTTCATCACCGCTCCCTTTTCTCGTCCATTCTTCGGGCAATAAAAAGCCCCGCCGTGGCGGGGCTCGTCGACGCATCGCGTCTCAATCGTCGCTGGACGCGAAGCCCAGCAGATGCAGCAGGCTCGTGAACAGGTTGTAGATCGACACGTAGAGCGAAATCGTGGCGAGGATGTAGTTGGTCTCGCCGCCGTTCACGATCTCGCCGGTCTGGAACAGGATCATGCCGCACATCAGCAGCGCGAACATCGCCGACACCGCCAGCGCCAGCGGCTGCACCTGCACGCCGAACAGCGAGGCCACCAGAACGCCGATGCTCATGACGAAGGCCAGCAGAATGCCGCCGACCAGAAAGCCGCGCATGAAGCTGAAGTCCTTCTTGCTCTTGACCGCGTAGGCCGACAGGCCCAGGAAGATCGAGCCCGTGAGGCCCAGCGCCATCATCACCACCTGGGTGCCGTTGGCGAGATGGTTGATGTAGGCGTTGAGGATGGGGCCCAGGCCAAAACCCAGCAGGCCGGTGATCGCGAACACCACGTAGATACCGGCCTCGGAATTGGCCGTGCGCGGCACCGCGAACCACAGCAGGCCCATGGAAATCAGCGAGCAGGCCAGGCTCAGACCATAGGGTGCGCCGATCCACATCGACACACCGGCCATCGCGGCGCTCCACAGCAGCGTCATCGACAGCAGCAGGTAGGTATTGCGCAGCACCTTGTGCGCGGGGCTGACCGCACCGGCGGCACCGAAGCGGCCGGTCGCGACCGCGGCGTTTCGATACTGAGGCTGGATTTGCTTCATGCCGCTTCTCCGTGAGGTAAGGACTCGAACCGAGTCAGGCCCTGAGTCTAACAAACGCAGGCCCGGCGAGTGCCGGGCCCAGTGCCCGTCCTGTTCGGCTCCAGGACTTGGACTGCGTGCGACAACCAGTGTTCCCCTGCTGCTCGGGGCGAGCATCGGAAACACCGATCACCGCAATCGACGGAATCGCAGCGACCTGCACTCAGAACGGGACCAGCGACTTTTTGAGCGTGTAGTGCAGATAACCGATGTTGGCGCCCGCGCGCAGACCGACGCCAGTGCGGATCGGGGCTAGCGTCACGTCGCCGCTGCGCTGGTAGTTCATGCCGAAGCCGCCGACCACGTAGACGCTACCTTCGACGCCCGGATAACGCTGCAGCAGCTGGTCGGTGGTCTGCAGATTGTAGACCAGCGTGAGCACCTTGGAGGCGTTACCGCCGAAATCCCAGCCGATCGAAGGCCCCTGCCAGAAGATCGGCAGTTCGCCGCCGCCCTTGTAGTGCAAGGTGCCCTTGCCGTAGCGCAGACCGACGGCGAAGGCACCGCTGCCTTCTTCGCCAAGGATGTAGCCATTGGGCTCGCCCTGCTCCTTGAAAGCCTTTTCGACGGCCTTGGCCAGGCCTTCGGTGGTCGCACCGAAGAAATCGCGGCCCTTGCTCATGATTTCGTCGGAGCTGTAGGTCTGGTTGCTGGGCTGCGGCGTCCCTTCGGGCGCCGCGTCTTCGCCCACCGCGACCCACGACGTCAACGACAGCAAGGCCGCGATCGTCGCGGTCATCAGTTTGCGCATGTACCCACTCCGTTGGAGAAAACGCGGCCAGTCTTTCGTCGGCCGATGAGCCGAAACTGAACCCTTCGCCCGCATGCTATGCCCTGATACAGTCCGCCATGTGGACATCGACACAAGGAATCCGGGTTTGGAGTCTTCCGCCCCCCTCAAGGACACGACTGATCCGGTCGATCGTTACATCGCGCGCCTCTACCGCTCGGTGCTCGCGGTGCCGCCGAACCGCTATCGCGCCTGGGCACTGACGCGACTCGCGCAGGTCATTCCACACGATGGCGCCTTGTGGGGCAGCGGCAGCGTCGAAACCGGGCGCTTTCACACCGTCACCACGGTGCACCTGCCCAACGATTTCCCCTCGCAACTCGAGGCCACGCTGCCGATCAATCCGCTGTTCCAGCGCATCGTCGCCAACCTGGAGCAGCCCGTCGACATGGAAAGCGTGCTCGACGACGAGGCCTATCATCGCAGCGAGCTGTATCGCCAGGTGTTCAAGCCGCTCTGCATCGAACGCATCCTGAGCACTGGCCACCTGGATCGGCGCAGCGGGCTCTACTCGCTGGTGACGCTGTATCGCAAGGACCCGGCGGCGCGCTTCACCGCGCTCGACAAGGAACGTCAGCGCCGCATCACCTACCACCTGTTCAACGCCAATTCGCACGCCTTCTTCGTGCAGCAGCTCAACTCGGGCGACCGCTCGCCCGTCAGCGGCGCCGCCGTGGTCGATGCCACTGGCATCTTTCACGAAGTGCAGCCGCGCCTGCTCGACCTGCTCGACAAGCATTTTCCGCAGCGCGCCAAGCCGCAGGAGCTGCCGTTCGCGGTCCCCAAGCCCGACACCACGACGCTGGTCGGCAAGCTCGCGGTCAAGTGCCAGGCGCTCGGCGATCTGTCGCTGCTGCACATCTGGGAAGCCGGCCCGCTCGATCGCCTGACCTCGCGCGAACGCGAGATCGTGCACGCGGTATCGCAGGGACTGTCGTTCAAGCAGGCCGCGCGCAAGATCGGCGTGGCACCGTCGACGGTGGCCAATCACCTGTACCGCGTCTATCGCAAGCTCGGCGTCGCCAGCCGCACCGAACTCGCGGCGCTGGTGTATCCGGCCGAATAAATCAGGCGCGGTGGTAGGGGTGCCCGGCCAGCAGCGTCGTGGCGCGATACAACTGCTCGGCCAATAGCACGCGCACGAGCGCATGCGGCAAGGTGAGCCGGGATAGCGACCACTTCTGCTGCGCCTTCTGCAGCACTTCGGGCGCGTGTCCATCGGGACCGCCGACCAGCAGGCACACTTCGCGTCCATCGGCCTGCCAGCGCTTGAACTGCTCGGCCAGTTCGATGCTGGTCCAGTGTTCGCCGCGTTCGTCCAGCGCCACGATGCGCGCGCCTTCGGGCACGGCCTTGAGCACGCGATCGCTCTCGTTCTGCTTGGCGCGCGCGATGTCGGCATTCTTGCCTCGCTGCGCCAGCGGCAGCTCCACCAGCTCCAGCCGGAACTCGCGCGGCAGGCGCTTGACGTAGTCCGACCAGGCGGCGTCCACCCAGTCGGGCATGCGCCCGCCGACGCTGATCAGGCGCATGCGCATCGACCAATCCTTCAGCCGTTGGCTTGTTTCTTCGCCATTGGCTCGCCCATGTCCCACAACTTTTCGAGCTGATAGAACGCGCGCGTCTGCACCTGCATGACGTGCACGACCGCGTCGCCCAGATCCACGAGCACCCATTCGCCTTCTTCGAGGCCTTCGATGCCGAGGACTTTGAGGCCGGCTTCGCGCGCCTTGTCGGCGACGTTGCGGGCCAATGCAGCGACATGACGGCTCGAGGTACCCGAGCAGATCAGCATGGTGTCGGTGATGGTGGTGATGCCGCGTACGTCGAGGATCTTGAGGTCGATGGCCTTGAGATCCTCGAGAGCGGAGCGGGCGATGTCAGTCAGTGGCGGGTTCTTCATCATGTGCAAGAAGGCTGATGTCCTCGGGAGTGAACGACGAAATCACGGCCTCGGGAACCAGGCCGCGAACGGAGCGCCCCGCCTTGAGCAGGCGGCGGATGCGCGTGGATGAAATCGACAGCGGCGGAATGTGCGCGGACATCCACAGGCCACACCGGCGCGCGCGCAGCTCTTCGGCCTCGTGCGCGCGCTTGCCGCGCAGGTGCGCGACCAGCTCGGGCGCCGGCGCCGGCGGCTCGAACGGTCGCTCCACGAACACCAGATGCGCCAGTTCGGTGATCTCGCGCCAGCGATGCCAGGTGTGGAACTGGTTGGCGGCGTCGTCGCCCAGCAGCAGCACGAGCGGACGATCGGGATGCTCCTCGCGCAGGCTGGCCAGCGTGTCGTAGGTGTACGAGCGGCCGTCGCGGCGCAGTTCGCGATCGTCGGCACGCAGGCCGGATTCGTTTCCGATGGCCAGCCTCACCCAGTCGTAGCGACGCTGCGGCGACACCTGCGGCGCATCGCGATGCGGAGGCTTGGCACTCGGAATCATCAGCACTTCGGCCAGCTGCAGCCGTTCGCGCAGTTCCAGCGCGAGTCGCAGATGCCCGTTGTGGATGGGCGTGAAGGTGCCGCCGAAGATGCCGAGCGGAGCGTTCAGCGCCGCCACCGTGCAAGCTTGCGCCTGCAGCTCATGCGCCGCCCATCAACGCACGTTCCCGTCGCCCATGACGACCCACTTCTGGGACGTCAGGCCTTCGAGGCCGACCGGACCGCGGGCGTGGAACTTGTCGGTGCTGATGCCGATCTCGGCGCCCAGACCGTACTCGTAGCCGTCGGCGAAACGCGTGGAGGCGTTGACCATCACCGAGCTGCTGTCGACTTCGCGCAGGAACCGACGCGCCTTGCTGTAGTTTTCGGTGACGATGGCATCGGTGTGCGCCGAGCTGTAGCGCGCGATGTGATCGAGCGCGTCATCGAAACCGTCGACCACGCGCACGGCCAGGATCGGCGCCAGGTATTCCTCGCTCCAGTCGCTTTCGGCTGCGGTCTTGGCGTCGTGCACGATGCGGCGCGTACGCTCGCATCCACGCAGTTCGACGCCGGCTTCGCGATAGATCGGCGCGATGCGATCGAGCGCGAGCTGCGCGATGGCGGCGTCGACCAGCAGCGTCTCCATGGTGTTGCAGGTGCCATAGCGCTGCGTCTTGGCGTTCACGGCGATGGCCGTGGCCT
This sequence comes from Hydrocarboniphaga sp., assembly GCA_023254435.1. Taxonomy (GTDB): domain Bacteria; phylum Pseudomonadota; class Gammaproteobacteria; order Nevskiales; family Nevskiaceae; genus Hydrocarboniphaga. The sequence goes on along the minus strand of JALRLM010000470.1, from coordinate 3,715 downwards.
TGTCGAGGTCGGCTTCGGCGTCGATGAAGACGTGGCAGACGCCGTCTAGATGCTTGATGACCGGCACGCGCGCGCCATTGGACACCGCCGCGACCAGGCCCTTGCCGCCGCGCGGAATCACCACGTCGACGAATTCGGGCATCGCCACGAGTTCGCCCACCGTCGCACGGTCGGTGATGTCGAGAATCTGCACCGCGTCCTCGGGCAGGCCGGCGTCGCGCAGCGCGCGTGCGATGCAGCGGCCGATGGCCTGGTTGCTTTGCATGGCCTCCGAACCGCCACGCAGGATGGCGGCATTGCCCGACTTGAGGCAGAGGCTGGCCGCGTCGGCCGTCACGTTGGGACGCGATTCGTAGATGATGCCGACCACGCCCAGCGGCACGCGCATGCGACCGACCTGGATGCCGGACGGACGCTGCTTCATGTCGGTGATCTCGCCGATCGGATCGGGCAGCGAGGCGACCTGGCGCACGCCGTCGGCCATCGCCTCGATGCGCGCGTCGTTGAGTTCCAGCCGGTCGAGCAGCGCGGCGTCGAGCCGGGCGGCGCGGCCCAGGCGCATGTCCTCGGCATTGGCGGCCAGGATGCTGCGTTTTTCGTCGATCAGAATCTGCGCGAGCGCGAACAGGCAGCCGTTCTTGGTGCCCGTGTCGGCGCGGGCGACGAGGCGCGCGGCGACGCGGGCGCGCTGCCCCTTGTCGCGCATGTAGGCGGCGACGTCGATGGCGCGGCTGGCGGATTTGACCGCGGTAACGTTCATGCTCGGCTGACCAAAAAGCGGGGCGCGGCCCCGGTGGCCGCCATGACCAATGTTAGCAACTCTTCCCAGGCCTGTTCCTTTCCGCCAGTCGACTTGGCCAGCTGGTCGATGACCGCGGCCTTGCGCAGCCAGCCGTAGATCTGCGGCAAGCGCGTGCGACGCAAGGCTTTTTGATAGGGCGCCTGGCGCGGACGCGGAATGCGCGCGGCGTCGATGGCGCGCTGCACGTCGCCCTCGCGCGCGAACAGCGCCTGGGCATCGGCCCACTGGCGCAGGCTCCAGATCACCGCACCGAGCAGTTCGGGCACCTCCACACCCTCCTCGCGCAGGCGGGCCAGGCTGCGCACCGCGCCGGGCCCGTCGCCCGAGAGCATGCGCTCGGTGAGGTCGAAGGCATCGAAGCGCGCCGAATCCGCCACCGCCTCGCGCACCTGCTCGACGCCGATGGGCGTGCCGGGAAACAGCAGCGCGAGCTTGGCGGCGTCCTGCGCGGCGGCCAGGGCATTGCCCTCGGTGCGCTCGGCGAGCAGGCGCAGGGCGTCGTCATCGACCTTCAGGCCATGGCTGCGCAGGCGGCCGGCCAGCCAGTCCTCGAACTGGTCACCGATGGGCCAGGCGTAGACGCTGGCGCCGGCGGTCTCGAGCGCCCCGAACCAGGCGGCGTTGCGCTGCTTGGTTTCAAGCGCTCCGCAGACCACGATCAGCAGAATGTCCGGCGACGGCCGCTCGGCGATCTGCTGCAGCACGGCGGCGCCGTCGGTGCCGGGCGTACCCGCCATGCGCACCTCGATGATGCGCTGGCTCGCGAACAGCGACAGGCTGTTGCAGGCATCGGTGAGCTGATGCCACTCGAAGCCCTTTTCCACATCCAGCACTTCGCGCTCGGAGTAACCGCGCTTGCGCGCCGCCGTGCGCAGGGCATCCAGCGACTCCTGGATCAGCAGCGGCTCGTCGCCGGCGACGACGTAGATCGGCAGCAGCTGCTTGGCGAGGTGGGTGGCGAGATCGGAGGGCTTGAGCTTCATGCGCCCATTGTTTCATCAAACCCGGCTCTCCCAAACCCAGTCTCCTCGGACCGGGGCCAGGCCGGGCGTCGCCGCGGCGGCTCAGTCCGGTCGCCGGCCGCGCTCGGCGTCGATCAGGGCGCGCTTGCGCGCCAGCCCCCAGCGATAGCCACCCAGGCTGCCGTCGCCGCGGATCACGCGATGGCAGGGCACGAACACGCCCACCCGGTTCGCCGCGCAGGCGCTGGCCACGGCGCGCACCGCGCGCGGCTTGCCGATGCCAGCCGCCACCTCGGCGTAGCTGCGCAGCTCGCCAGGCGGAATGCTCAGCAAGTAGGTCCAGACCTGGTGCTGGAACGCCGTGCCGCGCAGGTCCAGTGGCAGGTCGTGGCGGTCGCGGCCACCGGCCAGATGATCGGCCAGCGCGTCCATCCAGGCCCGGAAGGCCCCGGCCGACTCGGGCGGCATCGGCGTAATCGCCGCCTGCGGGAACTCCTCGCCCAGCTGCGCCAGCAGGGTCTCGCGGCTCTCGCCGAACTGCACGAAACACAGGCCGCGATCGCTGGCCGCCATCAGCAGCGGACCCAGTGCGCTGTCCTCGTAGGCCCAGCTCAGCGCCACGCCCTGGCCCTGCGCACGGTACTGGCCCGGCGTCATGCCCAGGTGCGCCGCGCTGCGCTCGTAGGCGCGGCTAGACGAGCCGTAGCCGGCATCGTGGATGGCGCCCGTCACCGAATCCGCGCCGCGCAGCCCTTGCTTGAACCGCCGCAGCCGCGCGGCCTCGACGTACTGGCGCGGTGACAGGCCGGTGATGGCCTTGAAGCGCCGCTGCAGGTGGAAGCGGCTGATGCCGGCACGCTGCGCCAGCGCTTCGAGCGTCAGCGGCGCATCGGGATCGGCCTCGACGCTGGCGTCGATGTGCCGGCACAGCGCGGCGATGCGCAGGCCGAGATCGTCTTGGGGGGGAACGCTGGTGGAGGCCGTCATGTCGAAGCTCGCGGATTCGGGTCTGCGTGCATCCTCGCCGCGACGCGTATCCGCCACCATCCGATTCTTGCGCTCGCGCATCTCATGTCCGTTCGATGCCGTTTCGTCGGCCGGCGTTTAGCGCCGGCTTGTCTACACTGCCACCCGCCGCGACCCCCGTCGCCCTCTTCCCCACCATGATGCCTTTCGATTCCCAAGCTCACACGCCTCGCCTCGTCCGCACCGCCGGTGCCGGTCTCGCCGCGCTGGGCGGCCTGCTGCTGGCCGGCTGCATGGGCGGCGCCGAACCGCCCGCGCCGCAGCCGGCGCCTCCGCCGCCGATGGTCGCGGTCACGCCCAAACTCGGCATCGCCCTGGGTGGCGGCGCGGCGCGCGGCTTCGCCCACGTGGGCGTGCTCAAGATGCTGGAATCGCAGGGCATCGTGCCCGACATCGTCGTCGGCACCAGCGCCGGCAGCGTGGTCGGCGCGCTGTACTCGGCCGGGCACACCGGTTTCGAGCTGCAGGAGATGACCTTCGACCTCGACCGCGCGGCCTTCGCCGACTGGCAGTTCTTCGGTCGCGGCCTGCTGCGTGGCGAGGCGCTGCAGAAGTTCATCAACGACAAGGTCGGCAACCGCCGCATCGAGCAGCTCGACAAGCCCTTCGCCGCCGTCGCCGCCAAGCTCAGGACCGGCGAAGGCGTGCTGTTCGCGCGCGGCGACGTCGGCATGGCGGTGCGTGCTTCGTCGGCCATCCCGGGCATCTTCGTGTCGCCCGTCATCAACGGCGAGGAATACGTCGACGGCGGCACCGTGAGCCCGGTGCCGGTCAGCTATGCGCGGCGCATGGGCGCCGAGGTGGTGATCGCGGTCGACATCAGCCAGCCGGTGGCCGAGGCGCCCAGCGACAGCACGCTGCGCACCGTGCTCAAGACCTTCGACATCATGGGCAACGCGCTCAAGGGCATGGAAGACGCGCTGGT
>JALRLM010000444.1 GCA_023254435.1 Hydrocarboniphaga sp. | reverse complement strand
GACCGCCAGCCCGAGTTCACTCAGCTCGACGTCGAAACCAGCTTCATGTCGATGACCGACATCATGTCGATGATCGAAGGCATGTTCGTGGACCTGTTCCGTGAGGTCATGAACGTCGATCTCGGCACGCTGCCGCACATGAGTTACGCCGACGCCATGGGCCGTTTCGGCTCCGACAAGCCCGACCTGCGCAACCCGCTGGAACTGGTCGAGATCAAGGACCTGGTCGCCGATTCCGACTTCAAGGTTTTCGCCAACCCGGCCAAGGACCCCAAGTGCCGCGTCGCGGTGCTGCGCGTTCCGGCCGGCGGCGAGAAGCTGAGCCGAGGCCAGATCGACGGCTACACCCAGTTCGTGACCCAGTACGGCGCGCGTGGCCTGGCCTGGATCAAAGTCAACGAAAAGGCCAAGGGCCGTGACGGCTTGCAGTCGCCCATCGTCAAGAACCTCTCGGACGCGGCGCTGGCCGGCATTCTGGAGCGTACTGGCGCAGTCGATGGCGACATCCTGTTTTTCGGCGCGGACAAGTTCAAGGTCGTCTGCGACGCGCTCGGTGCCCTGCGCCTGAAGGTCGGCAACGACCTCGGCATCACCCGCGCCGGCTGGGCCGCGCTGTGGGTGGTGGACTGGCCGATGTTCGAGGAGGACGACGGCCGCTGGGTGTCGCTGCACCATCCGTTCACGGCGCCCAAGCAGTTCGATGCCGACGAGGTTCGCAACAACCCGGGCACCATCCTGTCGCAGGGCTATGACATCGTGCTCAACGGCATCGAGATCGGTGGCGGCAGCGTGCGTATCCACCGCGCCGACATCCAGGCCGCGGTGTTCGATCTGCTGGGCATCTCGCCCGAGGAGCAGCAGGAGAAGTTCGGCTTTCTGCTCGAGGCGCTTTCCTTTGGCGCACCGCCGCATGGCGGCATCGCGCTGGGTATCGACCGCCTGATCATGCTCATGGCCGGTGCCGGCTCGATCCGCGAAGTCATCGCCTTCCCGAAGACGCAGACCGCCCATGACCCGATGACCAAGGCTCCGGGGCAGGTCGATGCGCGTCAATTGCGTGAACTGTCGATCCGTTCGACTGTCCAGCCCAAGGGCACCGCACAAACCGTTACCTCCGGCAACACGGCGCCGGGCGGCACGGCGGCGTCCTGAAGGATCGGCCCGAGCCGATCCGGCCCGCTTTCGGACCCCATAAGCCTTTAGGAAAATCGCCGCATGTCGAATCCGTTCCGCCGCCCGTCGTCTTTGATCGCCGGCAGCTTCGTCGCGCTGCTCGGCCTGTCCGCCTGCAATGGCGTGGGGAGCGGCAATTCGCTGGAGCAGATTCACATCGTGCCGGCCGTCAGCAATCCGACGCTCGCCTACCTGAAGGAGGCGCCTGCCGAGGCTCCCGCCTATCAGTGCATCCAGTCCGCGCTGGATCTGGTTGCGACCTTCTCGCAGTCCGACGACGACCTGGCCCTGTTCACCTCGCGCGCCACCTGGTCGTCGTCGAATCCGGCCATCGTGAAGGTGAGCAACGGGGATGAACCGAATCCGCTGAACGATGCCTTTATGTTGGCGAAGGGCATTCTGCTGCCCATCGCACCGGGCAGTGCGGTGATCACGGCGAGCTATCTGGACCTGCAGGCCAGCATCACCGTCGATGTGAGCTCGACGGGTGGTTTTCGTATCGAGCCGGCCGATCCGCACGTGGCCCTGAATTCGGTGCGCGTGCTGCAGTTGCTGACCACCATCGATGGCGAGGACATCGATGTCTCATCTAACGCGCAGGCGTCCTTCCAGGTCGAGAACGACGACGTCGCCCGGCTTTCGCTGGCGGCGACCGGAGCGCCGCTGGTGACGGGCTGGGGTGTAGGCGAGCCGATGAACCTTGACATGACCCTGCCGGTCTGCGGTCAGACCTATACCGCGACAGTGCGCGTGGCCGAACCTGTTTCGCTGGCGCTCACGCACGAAGATGGGTTCAGCGGCGATCTGGTCGTCGGCAACAACGAGCGGATCAAGGTCATGGCTGACTTCGGCGAAGGTCCCGAACAGGACCTGACCTCGCAGTCGACGCTGAACCGGAACACCGACGACACCACCGCGTCCTCGCGGATCGCGTTCACCAATCCCTTCGTGCGCAGCATCGCCACCGGCAACGCGGTTCCGGTCAACGCGACCTGCTGCGTGTTGAACCGCAACGCGGAAGAAGAGGGCAGCACCCCGGATACGACCGACGAGGGCGAAGGCGCGGCCTACACGAGCAACGACCTGGTCTTCTCGCCCGTCGCCGGCGATCTGACCAGCTTTACGATCGACCCGGTCGATCCGACGCTGGAGCAGGGCGACAGCCTGCAGTTCAAGGCGATTGGCACCTTCGACGGTGGCGTGCGCACGCAGCCCGTGACGCGTCTGGTCCTCTGGACCAGCGCCGCCACGAGCATCGGCTACTTCACCGCCAACAGTTCGCTGAGCACGCTAACGGGCACGGTCTACGCGAACGTGGATTCGTCGATCACCGAAAATCGCACGGTCACGCTCACCGCGACGCCGTCGACGACGATCGACGGTTCGACCACCACCACGCCGATCACCACCACGCTGACGGTCACGCCGCCGGCCAGCGAAGAAACCACGGCGCCCTGAGGCTCGGGAGCCCGGCGGCGCGGTTCCTCAGTCGAGCCGCGTCAGCCTCAGCTCCCCTTCGGCCAGTTGCAGATCGACCGCGCCGCGCGACGGTACCTCGGACGGCGACCTCAGGATGCGGCCCTGGCCGTCGCGGGCGATGGCGTAACCGCGGTTCAGCACCGACCTGGGATTGAGGCTGCCCAGCAGCGCTTCGATGGCCGCCAGGCGTTCGGCTGGCTCGGCCAGCCGGCGAGAGACGCCGAGCTGCAGCTGCTGACCCAGTTGCGTCGTGCGCCGGTCGAGCTCGCGCAGCGTCATCAGCGGGCTGCGCAGGCTCAGACGCTGTGTCTGCTGGGCCAGACGCTCGCCCATGCGCAGTAGCAGCTGATCGAGCCGCTGCTGCAGGCGTGAGTCCATCTCGTCCAGGCGCTGCGCGCGCTCCTGCAGGCGTCGCCCCGGATGCAGGGCGCGCAGGCGGCGCTGCTGGTGTTGCAGCTGCTCCGCGCGCCGCTGCAATTGCAGCTGCAGGCGGCCGGCCAGGCGGCTTTCGGCCTGCTCGAGCTGGCGTTGCCAGTCGGCGACGTTGGGGCTTGCGAGCTCCGCGGCGGCGGTCGGGGTTGGCGCGCGCAGGTCGGCGGCAAAGTCGGCGATGGTGAAATCCACCTCATGGCCCACGCCCGAAATCACGGGCCGGACGCAGGCGCGGATCGCGCGCGCCACGGCCTCTTCGTTGAAGGCCCACAAGTCCTCTAGCGAGCCGCCGCCGCGCACCAGCAGCACCACGTCGACATCGGCCATCTGCGGCAGCTTCTGCAGGGCAAGGACGATGGCCGGCGCGGCCTCTGCGCCCTGGACTGGCACCGGATACAGGTGAACCGTGGTCAGCGGAAAGCGGCGGGCCAGGGCGGTCAGCACGTCCTGCACGGCAGCGCCGGTGGCCGAGGTGATCAGGCCGATGGCGCGTGGCAATGGCGGAATCGGCCGCTTGAGTCCGGCGTCGAACAGGCCTTCGGCCTGCAGCCTCGCCTTGAGCCGCTCGAAGGCCAGCAGCAGCGCGCCCTGGCCGGCCGGCTCCATGGCTTCGCAGATCAGCTGCAGGTCGCCGCGCGCGGTGTAGACGCTGGGCGTGGCCCGCACGCGCACCTGATCGCCGTCGCGCGGCGCCGGCCGCACCAGGAAGTTCTTCTGTCGGAACATCACGCAGCGCATCTGCGCGCGACTGTCCTTGAGCGTGAAGTACCAATGGCCCGAGGCGGGCTTGGCCAGATTGGAGATTTCGCCTTCGACCCAGACCGAGGGCAGGGCGTCCTCGACCAGGGCGCGCAGGATGTCGGTCAGTTCGGAGACGGCGTAGACCGTGGCGGGCGCTGCAGGCATCGGCTGACGGCTTGTGGTGAAAACGCGCAGTGTACGTGTCCTGTCACGCACTGCCGTATAATGCCGCTTTGCCGGAGCCGTTTATGTCGCGTCTTTCCCAAGACTCCCGCATCGATCTCGAAGCCCTCACTTTCGACGATGTGCTGCTGCAGCCTGCCTATTCGGAAGTGCTGCCCAGGCAGGTCGACCTGCGTACCCCGCTGACCGCACGCATCAAGCTCAACATCCCGCTGATGTCCGCGGCGATGGACACGGTTACCGAGTCCAAGCTGGCCATCTCGCTGGCGCAGGAAGGCGGCATCGGCATCATCCACAAGAACATGACGGCCGAACGCCAGGCTGCGGAAGTGCGCGCGGTCAAGAAGTTCGAGGCCGGCGTCATCGTCGATCCGGTCACCGTGCATCCCGGCATGACCATCGGCGAAGTGCTCAAGCTGACCCGCGCGCACCGCTTCTCGGGCGTGCCGGTGGTGGAGGGCGATCAGCTGGTCGGCATCGTCACCAGCCGCGACCTGCGCTTCGAGACCCACTACGACCATCCCGTGGCCAGCATCATGACGCCCAAGGCGCGTCTGGTGACGGTCAAGGAAGGCGCGAGCAAGGAAGAAGTCATCGCCAAGCTGCACCAGCATCGCATCGAGAAGGTGCTGGTGATCAACGATGCCTACCAGCTGCGCGGCATGATCACGGTCAAGGACATCCAGAAGTCCACCGACTTCCCTAACGCCTCCAAGGACAGCCACGGCCGTCTGCGCGTGGGTGCGGCGGTGGGTACCGGGGGTGATACCGACGAGCGCGTCGCCGCGCTGGTCGAAGCCGGTGTCGACGTGGTCATCGTCGATACCGCGCACGGTCACAGTCGCGGCGTGCTCGAGCGCGTCGCCGCCATCAAGAAGCGCTACGGCGATCTACAGGTCATCGGCGGCAACATCGCCACGGGCGATGCCGCGCTGGCGCTGGTCGACGCGGGTGCCGACGCGGTCAAGGTCGGCATCGGCCCGGGCTCCATCTGCACCACGCGCGTGGTCGCCGGCGTGGGCGTGCCGCAGATCAGTGCGGTGATGTCGGTGGCCGATGCGCTGCGCGGCAAGAACATTCCGCTGATCTCCGACGGCGGCGTGCGCTATTCGGGCGACTTCGCCAAGGCCATCGCGGCCGGCGCCTACGCGGTCATGGTCGGCTCGATGCTGGCCGGCACCGAGGAAGCCCCCGGCGAAGTCGAGCTCTACCAGGGCCGCTCGTACAAGGCCTATCGCGGCATGGGCAGCATGGGCGCGATGGCGCAGGCTCAGGGCTCCAAGGACCGCTATTTCCAGGACACCACCAGCGAAGTCGAAAAGCTGGTACCCGAGGGCATCGAAGGCCGCGTTCCGTACAAGGGGCCCATGGGCGCCATCGTGCACCAGATGATCGGCGGCCTGCGCGCCAGCATGGGCTACACGGGCTGCATGAGCATCGAGGAAATGCGCACCAAGACGCGCTTCGTGAAGATCACCTCGGCGGGCATCAAAGAGAGCCATGTGCACGACGTGACCATCACCAAGGAAGCACCCAACTACCGCGTGGGTTGATCCCGCGACGCAAGGCCCCGGTTCGCCGGGGCTTCTTGTTTGGGAACACCGCTTTTGCTCATTCGCACCAGGATTCGTAGAACCGCATGAACGTACACGCCGACCGCATCCTCATCCTCGACTTCGGCTCGCAGCTCACGCAGCTCATCGCCCGCCGCGTGCGCGAGCTCGGCGTGTACAGCGAGCTGCACCCCTGGGACATGAGCGATGCCGACATCCTCGCCTTCGCACCCAAGGGCGTGATCCTGTCGGGTAGCCCCGAGTCCGTGGCCGCCGACGGCTCGCCGCGCGTGCCGGCCGCGGTCTGGCAACTCGGCGTGCCGGTACTGGGCATCTGCTACGGCATGCAGGTGATGGCGGATCACTTCGGCGGCACCGTCGAGCCACACGATCAGAAAGAGTTCGGCTACGCCGAAGTGCGCGCACGCGGCCATTCGCAGCTGCTCAAGGGCATCGAGGATCGCGTCAATGCCGAAGGCCACGGCCTGCTCGACGTGTGGATGTCGCACGGCGACCGCGTGACGCAGCTGCCCGAAGGCTTCAAG
>JALRLM010000334.1 GCA_023254435.1 Hydrocarboniphaga sp. | reverse complement strand
CCCTCGAGGATCTTCAGAAGGGCCTGCTGCACACCCTCGCCCGACACATCGCGGGTGATGGATGGGTTCTCACTCTTGCGCGCGACCTTGTCGATCTCATCGATGTAGATGATGCCTGTCTCGGCACGCTTGACGTCGTAGTCGGCCGCCTGGATGAGCTTGAGGAGAATGTTCTCGACATCTTCACCGACGTAGCCGGCTTCGGTCAGGGCGGTGGCGTCGGCAATGGCGAACGGCACGTCGAGCAGGCGAGCCAGCGTTTCGGCCAGCAGCGTCTTGCCCGAGCCGGTCGGACCGATCAGCAGAATGTTGGATTTGGCGAGTTCGACGCCGTCTTGCGAGCCCTTGGTCGACAAGCGCTTGTAGTGGTTGTAGACGGCGACGGACAGGACCTTCTTGGCCTGCTCCTGCCCGATGACGTACTCGTCCAGAACCGCACGAATCTCCTGCGGCTTGGGTAAGCCCTTGGTCTGCGGCTTGGCGTGGACTTCTTCGCGGATGATGTCATTGCAAAGATCGACGCACTCGTCGCAGATGTAGACAGACGGACCGGCGATCAGCTTCCGGACTTCATGTTCGCTCTTGCCGCAGAACGAGCAGTACAGAACCCGACCGTTGTGGGATCCTCCGCGCAAATCTCCACTCATCTATCTTTCCTCGTTCCGGCCGGAGCAACGGGCCCCGGACCGGGGTCCAATCACATATAACACGCTCTCGACCCTGTGCAAAATGGTCAAAAAAGCCGGTTCAGCTGGGGTCAAGCGCCGGGCGGCAGCCGGTTTTCCAGGATGCGGTCGATCATGCCGTAGTCCTTGGCCGCCTCCGCGCTCATGAAGTAATCCCGCTCCACGTCCTTTTCGATACGCTCCAGTGGCTGGCCGGTATGGTCGGCCATGATCTTGTTCAGGCGCTCGCGCAGGAACAGGATTTCCTTGGCCTGGATTTCGACATCCGCGGCCGTACCCTGAGCCCCGCCCGAGGGCTGGTGAATCATGATTCGCGAGTGCGGCAACGAATATCGCTTGCCCTTGGTACCAGCCGCCAGCAGGAACGCGCCCATGCTGGCCGCCTGGCCGATGCACATCGTCGCCACGTCGGGCTTGATGAACTTCATCGTGTCGTAGATCGACAGGCCCGAGGTAATGATGCCGCCCGGCGAGTTGATGTACAGATGAATGTCCTTGTCCGGGTTCTCCGACTCAAGGAACAGCATCTGCGCCACCACGATGTTCGCCATGTAATCGTCGATGGGGCCGACGATGAAGACGATCCGCTCCTTCAGCAGCCGGGAGTAGATGTCGTAGGCGCGCTCGCCACGGGCGGTCTGTTCGACCACCATCGGGACGAGTCCGGTAGCGCGGGCGCGAATGTCAGTCATTGATCCTCGGCTGTGGAAACGATAGTGCGGGGGTTGGAACGGCCTTGAATGGAAATCAGGCCTGAGCCTGGGGATTCAAGAGCTGTTCCAGCGACATCGGCTGCTCGGTCGGGGTGACGCCGGCCAGCAGGGTCTCGACCACCTGGTCCTCGAGCGAAACCGCACGCAGGCTCTGCATCATCTGGGCGTTGCCGCGGTAGTACTGCTTGACCTCTTCGGGCTGCTCGTAGTCGTTGGCCAGGTCGTCCAGCGCCTTTTCGACGCGGGCAGCATCGAGCTGCACGTTCTTGGCCTTGATTACTTCGCCGATCAGCAAGCCCAGGGCCACGCGACGGCGGGCGTTCTGCTCGAACAGCGAAGCCGGCAGCAGCTCGTCACGCTTCTCGGGCGGCACGTTGCGCAGGTTCATACGCGAGGCAGCATCCTCACGCAGGCGCGGAATCTCCTGATCGATCAGCGCCTTGGGCACGTCGATGGGGTTCTGGGCGAGCAGCTGCTCGAGCGCCTGCGACTTCAGGCGGTTGCGAATCGCCTTGTCACGCTCGTTCTCGAGCGCGGTGCGGGCCTTGTCACGCAGACCCGCTTCGGAATCCACGTTGTGAGCGGCCAGGAACTCGGCGTCGTCGAGCGACGGCAGCTTGGCCTCCTTGACCTCGTGCAGCACCACGGTGAACTGCGCGGTCTTGCCCTTGAGCTCCTCGGCGCGGTAGTCCTCGGGGAAGCTGACCGGCACTTCAAAGGTTTCGCCAGCCGAGTGGCCGACGATGCCGTTTTCGAGGTCGGGCAGGAACTGGCCGGCGCCGACTTCGAACTCCACCTTCTCGCCCTTGCCGCCCTGGAACGGGACGCCATCGAGCTTGCCTTCGAAGTCGATATTGACCGAATCGCCCGCGGCGGCGGCCCGCGCGGTGACTTCGAGCACGCGACGGCCCTTGCGCAGGTTGTCGATCAGCTTGTCGACGTCGCTGTCCTGGATGATGACGCTGGGCTTTTCGATGCTCAGCGATTCCAGGCCCTGCAGCGCGATTTCGGGATAGACCTCGAAGCTCGCCGTGTACTCCAGCGGCTGGCCCGGAGCCTCGGCCGTCACGTCGATCTTGGGCATGCCGGCCGGATTCACGCCGGCCTTGCCCAGCGCTTCGGGATAGCTCTTCTGCACCAGATCGCTGACGGCATCGAGGCGCGCGGAAGCGCCGTACTGCTGCTCGATCACCTTCTTGGGCGCCTTGCCCGGACGAAAACCCGGAACCTTGGCACGGCTGGAAAGCTGCTTGAGTCGCTGTTCGACGGCCTTGGTGACGTTCTCGGCCGGGATACGGACCTTGAGCTGGCGGAGCAGGCCGCCCGGGGATTCAAGTTGGACTTCCATCAGAAGATGACTCTTGTTGTGTTTGAAAGGCGGGCCGCGTCAGCCGCGACTCCGGTTGCTATGCCCTGTTGTCGATGCCTCGCGGCAATACGGTACGGATCGACGGTCCTCCATTATCTGGTGCGAAAGGCGAGACTCGAACTCGCACGCCTCGCGGCGTTGGAACCTAAATCCAGTGCGTCTACCAATTCCGCCACTTTCGCCCGCATTACCGAGCTGCGAAGTATATCAGCGCAGCGCCCGCAGGCTCGCCAGGACACCGCGGATTGTTTTCGCAGGCCCGACCGGGCGACGGGCAGTGAGGCGCGACCTACCGCACGGCGTCGAGGCTTCATCACAAGCCGTCGAAACACTTTCTTACGAATTGACCGCCAAACGGCATTGACCAGTTATTGATAATCATTATCATTACAACCACCAACCGCGAAGGAGCTACCCGATGGAAACCGCCACCCTCAGCATGCCGCGCCGCAACCCGGTCATCCGCACCTCCTCCATGCCGCGTCTCAAGAGCCAGGAACTATTCCGCGGCACGCATGAACTGATCATCGAGCATCAGGGCCAGGAATATCGTCTGCGCCTGACGCGCAACGACAAGCTGATCCTCAACAAATAAAGGGCCTCCGGGCTTTCGGTGGCGAGCCGGGTGGAGCCTCCACTCGCTCGTCAGCCCCTACGACAGCCCAAGGCTTTGCAGTCGAACCCTCGAGCGATCGGGCGGCTCTGCCCCGAGCCTCGGGCACAATAGGCGGCCATGTCCGCCCATGCTCCCCGATCGCGCCTTTTCCTGCTCCTGGCATGCGCCCTGGGCATGGCGATTGTTCTGGGCCTGAGCCTGGGCAGCAGCTCCGTTCCGCTATCCCACGTCGCCGGATCGCTGCTGTCCCTCCTCGGCCTTGACCCCGGTGCGTCCGTCACCGCGTTCGAATCCAGTACGGTGCTGCAATTGCGGCTGCCGCGCGTTGTGCTGTCCGTACTGGTCGGTGCCAGCCTGGCTTTGGCCGGCGCCGCCATGCAGGGGCTGTTCCGCAACGCCCTGGCCGATCCAGGCCTGATCGGTGTTTCGAGCGGCTCGGCTTTCGCCGCCGCGCTCGCCTTGCTGCTGGGCAGAACACTGCCGCTGTGGGCTCAGGGTGCCATCGTGCCCCTGGCCGCCTTCTTCGGCGGCCTGTTCAGCGCCGGCACCGCCATGCGCGTCGCGCGCACTGACGGTCACACGCGGGTCACTGCCTTGCTGCT
>JALRLM010000299.1 GCA_023254435.1 Hydrocarboniphaga sp. | reverse complement strand
TGCGCATGGCCTGAGCGCGACCGCCGCCGTGCCGCCGCGCTTCGGTTGGGACTTTCGGTCGCGGGGCGGAAAAGGATATATTGAACCTGCGTTCACATTTTCAGATGGGCCTCGCTTGCCGTCGCAAGCGCCAGTCGCACGGTGGCCCGAATGCGAAACGTGATGCGGCTTCAATGAGGAGAGCACGGTGGGCGGTTGATCCGGCCCTGCCACCGCCCTGACGGGCTGGCGACGGCACCGACCCGTGGACACCATTTCAGCTTGAGGGTGCCGGGGCAGTCATTCTGCTGCTCCACACCGACGACCGTCGTCAGCCGGACCGTCGGGCAAGCCTCGAGAGCAGCCCCAGAGATCGGCCATGAGGCCGACGGAGGAGAAAACGATGACAGTCGCATGCAAGCGCGACGACGCCGTCATGCACGACGTCCGGTTCGCCCCCGGAGTCCGCGCATGAGCGCCGGCAACGCACGCCCCGTGTTGCAGCTGCACATTCCCGAGCCCATCTGCCGGCCCGGCGACCCTGTGGATTTCAGCAAGCTGCAGATTCCGCCCGCCGGCACGGTGAAGCAGCCCGCGTCCGATACGCCGGCGAGCGAACTGCGCGACTACGCCTACTCCCTGATCCGCGTGCTCGACGACGAGCACGAAGCCGTCGGTGACTGGAACCCGAAACTGTCGCCCGAGCGGCTGCGTTCGGGCCTGCGCCACATGCTGCTGACGCGCGTCTACGACGAGCGCATGGTCAAGCAGCAGCGCATCGGCAAGACCAGTTTCTACATCAAGAGCACGGGCGAGGAAGCCGTGGCGGTGGCGCAGTCCTACGCGCTGGCGCCCGACGACATGCTGTTCCCGAGCTATCGCCAGCAGGGCCTGCTGATCGCGCGCGACTGGTCGCTGGTCGACATGATGTGCCAGATCTTCAGCAACACGCAGGATCGCATCAAGGGTCGTCAGCTGCCGGTGATGTATTCGGTGCCGGAGGTCGGTTTCTTTTCGATCTCGGGCAATCTCGGCACGCAGTTTCCGCAGGCTGTGGGCTGGGCGATGGCCTCGGCGTACTCGGGCGATCATCGCATCGCCGCGAGCTGGGTCGGCGACGGCACCACCGCCGAGGCCGATTTTCATTACGCGCTGACCTTCGCCGCCGTGTATCGCGCGCCGGTGATTCTCAACGTCGTCAACAACCAGTGGGCGATCTCGACCTTCCAGGGCATGGCGGGTGGCGAGCAGACCACCTTCGCGGCACGCGCGGTGGGCTATTCGCTGCCGGGCCTGCGCGTCGACGGCAACGACTTTCTGGCCGTGTACGCGGCGACGAAGTGGGCGGCCGAGCGGGCGCGCAATAATCTTGGCGCCACCGTGATCGAGCTCTACACGTATCGCGCCGCACCGCATTCCACCAGCGACGATCCTTCGGCCTATCGCCCCGCCGACGAGGCAAAATCCTGGCCGCTGGGTGATCCCATCGAACGGCTCAAGCAGCATCTGATCAAGCGTGGCGAGTGGAGCGAAGCGCAGCATGCTGCGTTGGAGAAAGAGCTCGACGATCAGGTCAAGGCCGCGCTCAAGGAGGCCGAGCGCCACGGCACGCTGAGCACGCCGCCCGATTCGCCCGAATCGATGTTCGAGGACGTGTTCAAGGAGATGCCGCCGCATCTGCAACGCCAGCTCGAAGAGTTCCGCGCGCTCGAAGGGGAGGACTGATCGCATGTCGCGCATGAACATGATCCAGGCGATCAACTCCGCGCTCGACGTCACCATGGGCCGCGACGAGAAGGTGGTGATCTTCGGTGAGGACGTGGGCTACTTCGGCGGCGTGTTCCGCTGCACCTCGGGCCTGCAGAAGAAGTACGGCAAGCGCCGCTGCTTCGACGCACCGATCGCCGAAGGCGGCATTCTCGGCACCGCCGTGGGCATGGGCGTCTACGGCCTGCGTCCGGTGGTGGAGATCCAGTTCGCCGACTACATCTACCCGGCCTTCGACCAGCTGGTGTCCGAGGCGGCGCGCCTGCGCTATCGCTCGGCCGGCGGTTTCACCTCGCCGCTGACCGTGCGCACGCCCTGCGGCGGTGGCATCTTCGGCGGGCAGACGCACAGCCAGTCGCCCGAGGCGATCTTCACCCACGTCTGCGGCCTCAAGACGGTGATGCCGAGCAATCCCTACGACGCCAAGGGCCTGCTGATCGCCGCCATCGAGGACGACGACCCGGTGGTGTTCTTCGAGCCCAAGCGCATCTACAACGGGCCTTTCGACGGGCATCACGACCAGCCGCTGACGCCGTGGAGCAAGCACGAGCTGGGCGAAGTGCCCGACGACTACTACCGCATCGAACTGGGCAAGGCCAAGATCGTGCGCGAAGGGCAGGCGCTGACCGTGCTGGCCTACGGCACCATGGTGCACGTCGCGCTCGCCGCGGTGGAGGAGAGCGGCATCGATGCCGAAGTCATCGACCTGCGCAGCTTGCTGCCGCTGGATCTCGACACCATCGTCGCCTCGGTGAGCAAGACCGGCCGCTGCGTCGTCGTGCATGAGGCCACGCGCACCTGCGGCTATGGCGCCGAACTGGTGTCGCTGGTGCAGGAGCACTGCTTCTACTACCTGAAGTCGCCTATCGGCCGCGTGACGGGTTGGGACACACCGTATCCGCACGCTTTCGAGTGGGACTATTTTCCGGGGCCCAAGCGCGTGGGCAAGGCGCTGCGCAAGGCGATGGAGGACTGATGGCGACCTTCCTGTTCAAGCTGCCCGACATCGGTGAAGGCATCGCCGAATCCGAAGTGGCGCAGTGGCATGTCGCCGAAGGCGACGTGGTGGCCGAGGATCAGCAGCTCGTCGACATGCTGACCGACAAGGCGGCCGTGGAGATTCCCTCGCCGGTGGCGGGCAAGGTGATCAAGCTGCACGCGTCGGCGGGCGACAAGGTGGCGGTCGGCGGCCTGCTGGTGACGCTGGAGACCGATGCCGCTGCGGATGCCGTGGCGACCGCAGCCGAAGCACCGAAAGCGCAGCCGGCTCCCAAGCCAGCGACTGCCGCCACGCCCGCCGCCAGCGTGCCGAAGCCGGCGGCGCCAGTCGCCCCGCCGGTGGACGATTTCTTCGAACCGCGTCCGGCCGCGGCGCCGTCGGTGCGCCTGCGCGCGCGCGAAATGGGCATCGACCTGCATCGCGTACGCGGCAGCGGCCCGCACGGCCGCGTGCTGCTCGACGATCTGCAGCCGCAGGCGGCTGCGTCGCCGTCGTCGGGCGAGGCGCGCGCAACGGCCGCATCGACGAAAGACGATCACGTCGAGCCGGTTCGCATCATCGGCCTGCGCCGCAAGATCGCCGAAGCGATGGAGCGTTCGGCGCGCAGCATTCCGCACTTCACTTATGTCGACGAGGTGGACGTCACCGAACTCGAAGCGCTGCGCCAGCATCTCAACGAGCGTCACGGCGCGACGCGCGGCAAGCTCACGCTGCTGCCGTTTCTGGTGCGCGCGCTGATGCGTGCAGTGCCCGAGTTTCCTCAGGTCAACGGCACCTACGACGATGCCGCCGGTGTGCAGTCGCGCCATGCCGCGCTACACGTCGGCATCGCCACGCAGACGCCCAACGGTCTCGTGGTGCCCGTCGTGCATCATGCGCAGCGCCTCGAACTCCGAGGGCTTTCCCAACTCGCTCGTCGAGGCGATGGCGATCGGGCTGCCGGTCGTCTCCACCAACTGCCTGTCGGGGCCTTCGGAGATCCTGGCCGAACGGCCGCGGGACACGGTCCAGGGCGTGGTCG
>JALRLM010000224.1 GCA_023254435.1 Hydrocarboniphaga sp. | reverse complement strand
CGGGCGCGGCGGCCGTCGGGGCAGGGGCGGCGGCAGGTTGCGGCGCCGCCGTGGCGGTCGACGGCGGCAAGGCTCCGTAGAACTGGACCCGCAGCACGAGTTCGGGGTCGCCCTCGAAGCCGATCTGCTTCGGCAGGTTGTCGAGCTTGATCAGCGGCGTATTGCCTTCGCAAAGGCTGATGGCGCGCGTGTTGGGCGCCAGCGGCAGGCGGGCGCGATAGTGTTCGACGAGGCCGGTGTAGCGGGTCATGTGCGACTCGGGAGCAGACTGCTGGTTTTGAGAAACGAGGCCATGAAGGACCTCGACTTGAGCGGGGGCGTCAGAAGTGTTCGACGCGGAAGCGCGAAATGTCCTCTCGTACGAAGGGCAGCGCGAGCAGGCGCGATACCGCATCAACGAAGCGCGCTTCGGTAACCACCGAGGTGATCACCGCCACCGTGGCATCGTCGCCGCCGCGCGGCTCCTTCTGCAGGATGGCTTCGATGCTGATGTCGAATTCGGCCAGGATGCCCGTTACCGCCTTGAGCACGCCGGCCTGGTCGGCCACGTTCAGGCGCAGGTAGTGCGCACTGCTGACCTGCTCCAGTGGCAGGATCGGCAGCTCGACCACGGCGTCGGGCTGGAAGGCCAGCGCCGGCACGTGATGCCGGGCTTCGGAGCCCAGCGAGCGTGCCACGTCGACGATGTCGGCGACCACGGCCGAAGCCGTGGCATCGCCGCCGGCGCCGCGACCGTACAGGCCCATCTGACCCACGGCATCGCCCTGCAGCAGCACGGTGTTGAGCACGCCGTCGACCTTGGCGATGAGCTTGTCTTCGGGAATCAGCGTTGCGTGCACGCGCAGTTCGACACCGTCCGGCGTGCGCTTGGCGATGCCCAGATGCTTGATGCGATAGCCCAGCGCCTGCGCGATCTTGATGTCCTGCGGCGTGACGCGGGTGATGCCCTCGACCGCCACGGCGTCGAAGTTCAGCGGCATGCCGAAGGCGATGCTGGCCAGGATGGTGAGCTTGTGCGCGGCATCCACGCCTTCGACATCGAAAGTGGGATCGGCCTCGGCGTAACCCAGGCGCTGGGCGTCAGCCAGCGCGTCGGCGAAGGCCTGCCCCTTCTCGGTCATCTGCGTGAGGATGTAGTTGCAGGTGCCGTTGATGATGCCGGCCAGCGCCTCGATGCGATTGCCGGCCAAGCCCTCGCGAATCGCCTTGATAACCGGAATGCCGCCGGCCACCGAGGCCTCGAAGCCCACCATCACACCCTGCTCGCGCGCGGCGCCGAACACGTCGTTGCCCTTGAGCGCCAGCAGCGCCTTGTTGGCGGTCACCACGGGCTTGCCGCGCGCAATGGCGGCTAGCACGAGGTCACGCGCCGTCGTCGTGCCACCGATCAGTTCGACCACCACGTCGACATCGGCTCCGGCTGCGATCTGCATGGGGTCGGCGACGATGGTGATGCCATCGAGCGACACCTCGCGCGCCTTGCTGGTGTCGCGCGCCGAAGCGTGCGTGACCACCACGGGACGGCCGACCCGGCGGGTGATTTCATCGGCATTGCGCTGCAGGACGCGAATCACGCCCTGCCCGACCGTGCCCAGGCCCAGCAGGCCGATTTTCAGCGGAGCAGCGCTCACGAGGCTTTCTCGGTTTCGGTGAGTTTGGGCTCGGGGGCGGCGGGCACCGACGCCTTCTGCAGCATCTTGCGGATGCCGCGCACGGCCTGGCGCGTGCGATGTTCGTTTTCGATCAGCGCGAAGCGCACGTGGTCGTCACCGTATTCGCCAAAGCCCATGCCGGGCGACACCGCCACCTTGGCCTCGGCCATGAGCAGCTTGGAGAACTCGATCGAGCCCAGATGGCGGAAGGCCTCCGGAATCTTGGCCCAGACGAACATGGTGGCCTTGGGCTTCTCCACCTTCCAGCCGGCGGCGTTGAGCGCGTCGCAGAGCACGTCGCGGCGCTTGCGGTACATCTCGCAGATCTCGTTGACGCAATCCTGCGGGCCTTCGAGCGCAGCGATGGCGGCGACCTGGATCGGCGTGAACATGCCGTAGTCCAGATAGCTCTTGATGCGCGCCAGTGCGGCCACCAGGGTCGGATTGCCGACCATGAAGCCCACGCGCCAGCCCGGCATGTTGTAGCTCTTGGACAGCGTGAAGAACTCCACCGCCACGTCCTTGGCGCCGGGCACCTGCATCACGCTCGGCGCCTTGTAGCCGTCGAAC
Source organism: Hydrocarboniphaga sp. (assembly GCA_023254435.1). GTDB lineage: Bacteria > Pseudomonadota > Gammaproteobacteria > Nevskiales > Nevskiaceae > Hydrocarboniphaga. The sequence goes on along the minus strand of JALRLM010000224.1, from coordinate 326 downwards.
ACGATGTCGGCGTAGGCCAGATCGTGAATCAGCCAGATCTGGTGCTCGCGGCAGAAGGCCACGGCCTTCTCGAAGAAATCCAGCTCCACGCACTGCGTGGTCGGATTGCCCGGGAAGTTCAGGATCAGCATCTTGGGCGCCGGCCAGGTCTCCTTGACCGCGCGTTCCAGCTCCTCGAAGAAATCGACTTCGGGCGTGAAGCGCACGTGGCGCACATCGGCACCGGCGAGCACGACGCCGTACGGGTGGATCGGATACGCCGGATTCGGCACCAGTACGACGTCGCCCTGGGCCAGCGTGGCGAAGGCCAGGTGCGCGAGGCCCTC
>JALRLM010000136.1 GCA_023254435.1 Hydrocarboniphaga sp. | reverse complement strand
TTCGGCCGCATCGACGTGCTCGTCAACAACGCCGGCTACGGCCAGCTGGGTTTGTTCGAGGAGAACACGCCCGACGAAATCGAGCGGCAGTTCTCCACCAACGTCTACGGCACCTTCAACGTCACGCGCGCGGTGCTGCCGGTCATGCGTCGGCAGCGCTCGGGGCACATCTTCAACGTCTCGGCGATGGGCGGCGTGCTCGGCTTTCCGGCCGGCTCGATCTTCTGCGCGTCGAAGTTCGCGGTGGAAGGTTTCTCGGAATCGCTGGCGCTCGAAGTGGGCCAGTTCGGCATCCACGTGACCATCGTCGAGCCGGGCTTCACGCGCACGGATTTCCTCGACGGCTCGTCGGTGCGCTACGGCGCCCGGCGCATCGCCGATTACGCGCGCTACTCGGGCGAAGTGCGTTCGGCCTACGAGGAGATGAATCACCTGCAGGCCGGCGATCCGGCGCGTCTGGCACTGGCCCTGCTCAAGCTGGCCTGTGATCCACGCGCGCCGCTGCGTTTCGCCTCGGGCTCGGACGCGATCGATCTGATTCTCGACAAGCTCGATACGCACGAGTCCGAAGTGCGGCGCTGGGAATCGCTGTCGATGTCGGTGGACCAGCCGGTGCCGACGGCTCGCGCGGCGTAAGCGTCATCGCAGGGCCCGACCCTGGCTTCGTATTTGCGTCGCCAGGGCTGGCCCGACGGATCGGGCTTCCACATCGGGAACCCTAATGCGTGCATTCGCCGTCGCGCTGTTCGTCGTGCTGTCGAGCCTGTCGTCCTTCGCCGCATCGGCGCGCGAGCTGCCAACCACGCTGCTGGGCAACTGGGTGGAGCGCGGCACCGACGGCAGCATGCGCTGGACGCTGGAGGCCGAGCGCATCACGGTCACGCCGGTCGACGCGGCCGGCAAGCCGCTGGCCGCAGCCGATCCGCTCGACGTGCTCTACCAGCCTTCGGGCGACAGCTGGGTCATCGTGGTGCGTTCGCCCAGCGGCGCGCCCCTGGGCGAGGGTCGCATGATGTTCTCCGAAGGCGTGTTGCGCGTGATGCTGCCGGCCATCGGCGTGCACGAGCTGCGCCGCTCCTGACGGCGTCGGGTCGATCCGGGCGACAGGCTGGCTTCATCGGGCCGCATCGCGGACAATCAGCGCCCGCCCGATACCGCCGAAATTGATTTCGGCTCCAGCCGAACGCCGATCCATGAGCTATCTCGCACTCGCGCGCAAATGGCGCCCGCGCGTCTTCGCCGACGTGATGGGGCAAGGCCATGTGGTCAAGGCGCTGTCGCACGCGCTGGACGGCGACAAGCTGCATCCGGCCATTCTGCTCACGGGTACGCGCGGCGTCGGCAAGACCACGCTGGCGCGCATCATCGCCAAGGGCCTCAACTGCGATACCGGCGTGTCATCGCAACCTTGCGGCGTCTGCAGCAGCTGCAAGGAAGTGGACAGCGGCCGTTTCGTCGACCTGCTCGAAATCGACGCCGCCTCCAACACCGGCGTCGACAACGTGCGCGAGCTGATCGACAACAGCCAGTATTCGCCGGCACGCGGACGCTACAAGGTTTATCTGATCGACGAAGTTCACATGCTGTCGAAAAGCGCCTTCAACGCGCTGCTCAAGACGCTCGAAGAACCGCCGTCGCACGTCAAGTTCATTCTCGCCACCACCGATCCGCAGAAGCTGCCGATCACGGTGCTGTCGCGCTGCCTGCAGTTCAATCTCAAGCGCCTGCCGGTGGTGGTGATTCGCGATCAGCTCGCCAAGGTGCTCGACAACGAAGGCATCGCCTACGAGCTGGCGGCGACGCTGGAGATCGCGCGTTCGGCCGACGGCTCGATGCGCGACGGGCTGTCGTTGCTCGACCAGGCCATCGCCTTCGCCGGCGGCGAAGCGCTCAAGCGCGAACCCATCGCCGAGATGCTCGGCACCGGTTCGCGGCAGATGCTCGTCGAGCTGCTGCAGGCGCTGGCCAAGGGCGACGGCGCGCCGATGCTGACCGCGCTCAAGCGCCTGGAAACGCAGTCGCCCGATTACGCCGCGCTGCTCAACGATGTCGCCGCCAGCCTGCAGCGCATCGCCGTGCTGCAGCTGCTGCCCGATGCGCGCGATGACGACGACGATGCCGACATCGTCGCGCTGGCCGGCGACATGAGCGTGGAGGACGTGCAGCTCTGGTATCAGATCGCCGTCAACGGACGCCGCGATCTGCCGTGGGCGCCCGATCCGCGCCTGGGTTTCGAAATGAGCCTGCTGCGCATGCTGGCCTTCAAGCCCGACGAGTCCGCCGGCGGCGCGGCGCCCAAGGCATCGGGCGGCGGCGGCACGCGGCCGACGCCGGCCGCTGCGGGTGGTCAGCGCGCGCAGGGCGGCGGCGTGATCGCCGCGCCGCTCGAAGTGCCGATGGAGCCCGCGCCGCCCGTCGCGGCGGCGGCGAGCTTGCCGGACATCGACTACGCGAGCCTGCCCTGGCACGAGCTGCACGAGCAGCTGGGCCTGGAAGGGGCCACGCGTCAGCTGGCGCGGCAGTGCGGCTGGGTGGGGCGCGAGGCGGGCGTGGTGCGCCTGAGCCTGTCGCCCGACGCCTCGTTCCTGCTGGCCGAGGTGCGTCGCGTGGCGCTGGAGGCGGCGCTGTCCAAGGCCTTCGGCGAGCGCATCGAACTGCGCATCGCCCTGCGCATGACCGAGACCGCCGAGACGAAGTCGGACGAGGCCGAGAGCCCGGCCGAACTCGATGCCCGCCGCGCGCAGGAGAAGATCAAGGCCGCGCATGCGTCGATCGAATCCGATCCCGTGGTGCGCGCGTTCCGCGAACAGTTCGGTGCCAGCGTGCGGCCCGGCTCGGTGCATCCGCTGGATTCGTGAGTCCGGCTTCGCCTTGAGCCGCGCGGCGGCTTGCCCCCATGATTCCGGGCATCGCGCACGGTGCGCGCTGTCTCTTTAGTCAGGAGTTTCAAATGAAAGGTCCGCTCGGACAGCTGATGCGCCAGGCGCAGCAGGTGCAGGAAAACATCAAGCGCGCGCAGGACGAAGTGGCGCGCCTGGAAGTCACCGGCGAATCCGGTGCCGGCATGGTCAAGGTCACGCTCGACGGCAAGCATCAGGCGCGCAAGGTGGAGATCAATCCCGCCGCCCTGCAGGAGGACAAGGAATTCCTCGAAGACCTGATCGCCGCCGCCATCAACGACGCCTCGCAGAAGATCGACGCGCTCAGCAAGGACAAGATGGCGCAGGTCACGGGCGGCATGAACCTGCCTCCGGGCCTCAATCTGGGCATCTGAGCGCCAGGACGCTGCAAGTATGTCCCCTTTCCCGGTGGGAAAGGGTTCGCCGAAAACGGGGGAGAGGGGGTGACGATGCGATCGGTCGCCGTGATGCAGGGCCCCTCTCTGCTCTCGCTTCGCGAGGGACTCTTCGCCGCAAGAGGCGAGAGCAACCGCTGGCCTGCGCCGTGTCGACCCACTCGTGATGCCTTCCGATAAATGGCCGTTCTTTCCGATCTTTCTGCGCGTCGCCGGCCGCCGCGTGCTGGTGGTCGGCGGTGGCGACGTGGCGGCGCGCAAGATCCGGCTGCTGGCGCGCTCGCAGGCGCACATCGATGTCGTCGCGCGCGAGCTCAATGAGGCGTTGCAGGCGCTCGTCGCCGCCGGCGAGCTGACGCACTGCGGCTCTGGACGACATTAACGGACTTGGCGTTGAACTGCTGGCTGACCTTGCTTTGGAATTCGGTCAACAAGAAGCCGCTTCGATGGCCGTGAACTCTGACCAAGCGGGTTCGACTACAACCAGCACTGGTGGCACCAATGGCTTGCGCGGTCTAGATTCCTACGCCAGCGCATCCGTTTCTGCTTTTGGCACCAGCGGTACTGCAATGACCAACGGCATCCACAGCATAGCCACCGTGTCGCTGGCTGGTGGTGCAGTGACGTACAA
>JALRLM010000088.1 GCA_023254435.1 Hydrocarboniphaga sp. | reverse complement strand
CAGCGCCGCCAACAGCAGTCCGAGCAATGCCTTGATCATTGCGAGCTCCCCTTGTCGCCATCCGCCCCTGGCCGGGAGTCGACCCGGCCGCGCCGCCGGGCCGTAGCCGAGGCGGTCGTCAGGTCATTCTGGGTTGCGGCGACGGCGGGCGTCCAGCGCCCTTGCAGCGTGCTCAGTCGGGCTTGCGCTGGCGGACGTAGAGCGTCTTGGTGACACGCGCCACCACCTTGCCCGCCGCGTTCTTGACGTCGACGCGATAGACGGGCTCGAACTTGTCGCCGTTCTGGGTCGCCGCGCGGGCTTCCTCGAACTGCGCCTCGCTGAGCGTGAAATGCGCGCTGACGGTGCCCGTGCCGGGCCGCACGAAGTCGATCTGCGCGGCCTTGTCCCAGACCACGTAGTCGCGGCCCAGGCGCGCCACCATCATGAGCGCGAAGAACGGATCGGTCATCGCGTACAGGCTGCCGCCGAAATGCGTGCCGAAGGCGTTGCGATTGAGCGGCCGCGTGCGCAGCTCCACCACCACTTCGGAGAAATCGTCGGCCACGTGCGCCACACGCACGCCGGCGCCGAGAAACGGCGGGTACAGCGACATCACGCGCTTGAACAGGCGCGGGCTGCTGAACAGCCGGGCGCGCAGGCTCACGCGAACACCACGGTCTTGTTGCCGTCGACGATGATGCGATCCTCGACGTGCCAGCGCACCGCGCGCGCGAGCACCTGGCGCTCCATGTCCCGGCCCAGGCGCTTGAGATCGTCCACCGAATGACGGTGGGATACGCGCGCCGTGTCCTGCTCGATGATCGGGCCCTGGTCGAGTTCGGCGGTCACGTAATGCGCCGTGGCGCCGATCAGCTTGACGCCGTGCGTGTAGGCCTGCTGGTAGGGATCGCCGCCCGGGAACGCCGGCAGGAAGCTGTGATGGATGTTGACGATGCGACTCGTGTAGTGCTGCACGAATTCGCCCGACAGGATGCGCATGTAGCGCGCCAGCACGACGAAATCGCACTGGCCGTCGAGCGCGGCCAGCATCTCGGCCTCGGCGGCCTGCTGCGTCTCGGCCGTGAAGGCGATGTGGCGAAACGGCACGCCGAAGCTCTCCACCGCGCCGCGCAGGTCGGGATGATTCGACACCACCAGCGGAATCTCCACACGCAGCTCGCCGCGCGCGTAGCGCCACAGCAGCTCCATGAGCGCGTGATCGTGCTTGGAGACCAGCACGGCCATGCGCGGCTTGTCGGCGGCGAAGCTGATGCGCCAGTCCATGTCGAACGGCCGGCCCACGCGCTCGCCGAAGGCGCGCGTCAGCGCGTCGCGCGAAACGTCCAGGTCCGGCGTCTGGAACTCCAGGCGCAGAAAGAACTTGCCGCCGGACGGGTCCGAGGAGTGCTGATCCAGCTCGGTGATGTTGACGCCGTGGTGATACAGGAACGTGGTCACCGCGGAGACGATGCCGGGCCTGTCGGGACAGGTCACGAGCAGGCGGGCGGTGGTTTCGGGCTGGCTGGTCACGGCGATGCGGCGGCAGGTTCGGGGGGCACGTATTGGACCGGCGCGGACGGCAATGCGCAAGCCCGCAACCGCGTCGCGGCCGGGCCCGCAGCGGCGGGCACGACCGCGGATGCCGCGCTTACAGCTGCGCCTTGAGCCTGGCCGCGTCCTCGGGGAACCAGGGGCCGTTGGCCTTGAGCGCCTCGGCCACCACCTTCTTGGCCTCGGGTTCGCGCTTGAGCGCCTTGAGCGCCTTGACGCGCTGCGTCGCCACGGCCAGGCGATTCTGGCCGTAGGCCTTGGTGGCCGCCTGCTCGAGATACGGCAGCGCCTTGGCGGGCTCGCCCCGCTCGATCAGGTTGCGACCGTAGCGGTAGGCGTAGACGTAGTCATCCGGATAGGCCGCGATGAGCTTGGGATACAGCAGGTCGAGCTCGGCATTGGCCTTGAGCACGTCGAGATACACGCGCCAGTTGTCGGCGGCGTTGCGATCTTCGGCCAGCTTGTCGGCCGCCTTCCTGGCGGTGGCATCGGCGGCCTTGCGCACCACGGCTTCGCCTTCGGCCTTGCGACCCAGGCCGTCGTAGACGTCGTAGAGGCCCAGCACGGCGCTGCGCTGGTCGGCACACAGCGGACCCTTGCCGAACACACGCTGCTCGACCAGCTTCTGCATGATCGGAAGCTGCTGCTCGTAAACGGCCTTGCGCTGCTCCACCGGCAGGGACTCGGTGCAGCCGGCCCAGCGGTCCAGCTCGTAAGGGCGTTCGCAGCCCAGATCGCCCGCTAGCACCTTGGGCACCACGGCGGCGCAGGCCTGCGCGTCCTGGGCCTTGGAGGCGCGCAGCAGCTCCAGGCGCGCCAGACTCAGATCGACGGCCTTGTCGGCGTCGTAGCCTTTGCGCAGTTCGGCCGGCAGGCTGGCGTACCAGTCCAGACCGGTCGCGTCGTAGCGCGCGTGATAGACGTCGAGCGCCTCGCGCGTGGCAGCCAGGCCGGCAGCCTTGCCCTTGGTGGCGGCGAGCTTGAGGTCGTCCAGCGTGGAGCTGCGCTTGAGGATGGTGTCGACCTGGGCGAAGAACTCGTCCTGCGTCTGCTCGGCCAGGATGCGGCCCAGTTCGGCGCCGTCGGGCTTGAGGATCACGTAGCTCGGCAGGGCCTTCACGCCCCACAGCGTCTTCCAGTAGGTCCCCTCGGGGCTGTCGGCGTCGAGCTCGACCACCACGGTCTTGTGCTCGACGCTCTCCCACTTCGGGCCGACCAGCACGTGCTTGGCCATGAAGTAGCAGGAGTAGCACCAGGGCGCGTGGAAATCGATCAGGATCGGCGCCTTGCGCTCGGCGGCGGTCTTGAGCGCGGCATCGAGGATGGGCGTATCGGGCTTCTCGGCCTCGGCACGGACCAGACCGGCGGCGAGCAGCAACAGCAGGCTCAGGGCGAAACGATAGTGGGCGGCGAATTTCATGGTCGATTCCGGGAGCTATTCCCCGCCGATTTCCAGCGGCGGCAGCGAAGGCGGCGCGCCGGCAGGCGGCTGGTCGGGGAACACGATGCGGGCATTGTAGGCCTTGCCGGTCGCGGGATCATGGACGTTCGAAATCCCTCGATATTCCAGCAGCTTCTTTGAGTTGGGGTCGTAGCCGAGTTCGAGCGGGTCGACCAGCCAGCGCAGCACCGAATCGGGCTCGACACGGATGCGCAGGGCCGCTTTGCCGTCGAGGGTCTTGTCGCCGATGCGGCGCGCGCGAAAGCGGTAGGCGTCGAGATTGCCCGCGACGATGAACTGGAAGGTCACGGTCCTGCCAGCCAGCAGCTCGTCGAAGTGCGCGAGCAGGTAGTTGTGGAAGCCCGAATCGGCCGCGCTGTCGCCACCGGCCTTGAGCGTCTTGTCCTGGCTCTTGCCGTCGGCCTGCTTGTGCAGCTTCACTTCCCCGCCGCCGACCGCCGTGATCGCCTCGACGTAGCGCTCGGCCGGCAGTTCGAAGCGATAGAGCGGAATCGTCGCGTGGGCGCCGAAATCCAGCGTCTTGTCGCCGATGATCCTGCCCTGCGCGTCGAAGTAGCGGATGCGGCCGCGCCGCCATTGCCCGTTCTCGATGATCTGCTCGTGCACCTCGGTGTACAGATAGCGATCGGACTTGAGATCGAAGGCATAGCCGCGAAAGCGCAGCGTTTCGGCGCTCGCCGCCGTGCAGAACAACAGCGAGCACCACAAGGCGACGAGCTGGAATTTCATGGGCGACCTCGCTTGGCGAATCGATAATGCGCGACGCCCCATTCGTCGCCATCGGCGTAACCGAACAGCTCGGCCACGGCCATGTAGAACATGCGCCAGCGCTGGAACCAGATCGCGGCGCCCTCGCCGTAGGCCGGCTTGAATGTGCGCAGGATCTCGTCGGTTTTCGCATCCATGCCGGCGAGCCAGTGGTTGGAGGTTTTCTCGTAGTGCCGGCCGTCGACCCACCATTGCTGCTCGATGCGCAGGTCGTCCTGGAAATTGAGCAGCAGATTCTCCGAGGGCATCGTGCCACCCGTGAAGAAGTACTGGCTCATCCAGTCGCTCTGACCTTTGACCTCGAAGTGATAGGCCAGCAGCTTGTGCGCGAAGATGTGCACGAACAGCTTGCCGTCGTCGGCCAGCCAGCGCGCGACCTTGGCCAGCAGCAGGCCGTAGTTCTTCATGTGCTCGAACATCTCGATCGAGATCACGCGATCGAAACCGGCCTGCAAGTCCGACGCCGGAAAATCGAAGTCGACGACGTTGCCGGTGACGATGCGCAGATTGGACAGGCCACGCTCGCGCGCGCGCCGCTCGATGAACGGGCGCTGCCCCTGCGAGTTCGAGAGTCCCACGATCTGCGCATTCGGATAACGCTCGGCCAGCCACAGCGACAGCGATCCCCAGCCGCAGCCCAGATCCAGGATGCGCTGCCCGTCCGCCAGCTGCGCACGCTGCGCATACAGTGCCAGCATGTGCTCCTCGGCCTGCGCCAGCGTCTCGGTGCCGGTCGGATAGAAGCAGCACGAATACTTGAGCCGCGGCCCCAGGTGCAGATGGAAGAATTCCGCCGGCACTTCGTAGTGCTGCGCGTTGGCGTCCTGCGTGTGGATGGCGATGGGACTGGCGCGCAGTTCGGCGAGGAACTCGTTGTAGCGACGCGAGCGCGCTTCGCCGTCGCGGGCGGCCTCGTCGTGCAGGCGGCGCTTCATGAGCTGACGCATGCCCCAGCGCGTGAGGCCGTCGGGGATCAGTCCGCGTTCGCAGAAATCGATGACATTCATGCAGGCTTTCGTTGTTGTCTGTAGTGGTCGCGATCAGCGTTTGGGCGGCAGCGGAATCAGCATGCTGGTGCTGCGCATGTAGTCGGCATAGCCCGGCTTGCGCCGCGCCATCTCGGCTTCGAGTATGGGCACGCCGGAGAGCTTCAGCAGCAGCCAGGCCATCACCAGCGGCGCGCCCAGGCTCAGCCCGCCATAAGGTGCACCGAGCGCCAGCGGCACGTAGGCCAGCCAGTGCAGGCATTCGAAGAAATAATTCGGATGCCGCGAGTAGCGCCACAGCCCCTCGCGGCACACCTGCCCCCTGTTCTGCGGCACGGCGCGAAAGCGCTCCATCTGTGCATCGGCCAGGGCCTCGCCGATCACGGCGACGAACCAGATCGCCACCGCAAGCAGCCAGCACACGGGCGGCGGCGCATCGGCGCGCCAGGGGCATTCTTTGGGATCTCACCAAAAGCATAGTCAATGATGTTTTTGAGTTCGTTTGCAGTCACGTCACCTGCGGCCGTTACTATTAAGCGATCCTGCCCAAATCTCTCTTCATGGAGGG
>JALRLM010000018.1 GCA_023254435.1 Hydrocarboniphaga sp. | reverse complement strand
GCCTACTACCTGCAGGCGCAGAAGGTGCGCCGGCTCATCTACGAGGACTTCCGTCGCGCCTTCGAGTCGGTGGATCTGGTGCTGGGCCCGACCGCGACCGACGTGGCCTTCAAGCTCGGCAGCAAGACCGATGATCCGGTGGCGATGTACCTGAACGACATCTACACCATCGCCGCCAACCTCGCCGGCATTCCGGCCATGAGCCTGTCCTGTGGTTTCGTCGACGGGCTGCCGGTGGGCTTGCAGCTCATGGGCAATTTCTTCGACGAGGGACGCATGCTCAACGCGGCGCACCAGTACCAGCAGGCGACCGACTGGCACAAGCAGTCGCCGGCAGCGTTCAAGTAAAGGTTACGGGAATGGGTATTCAAGAAGGTTGGGAGGCCGTCATCGGTCTCGAAGTGCACTGTCAGCTCGCGACCCGCTCGAAGATTTTCTCGGGTGCGGCCACGGCTTACGGCGCCGACGTCAACACGCAGGCCGATCCGGTCACGCTGGGCTTTCCGGGCGTGCTGCCGGTGCTCAATGCCGATGCCGTGAGCATGGCGGTCAAGTTCGGTCTCGCCGTCGATGCGCAGATCGCCGAGCGCTGCGTGTTCGCGCGCAAGCATTACTTCTATCCGGATCTGCCGAAGGGTTACCAGATTTCGCAGTATGAGCTGCCCATCGTGTTCAACGGGCACATGGACATCGAGCTGGCGGATGGCGTCACCAAGCGCATTGGCATCACGCGCGCGCACATGGAGGAAGACGCCGGCAAGTCGCTGCACGAGAACTTCGTCGGCGTGACCGGCATCGATCTCAATCGCGCCGGCACGCCGCTGATCGAGATCGTCTCCGAGCCGGATATCCGCACCGCGGCCGAGGCCGTGGCCTACCTGAAGAAGCTGCACCAGCTCGTCGTCTACCTCGGTATCTGCGACGGCAACATGCAGGAGGGCTCGTTCCGCTGCGATGCCAACGTGTCGGTTCGCCGCAAGGGCGCCGAGAAGTTCGGCACGCGTACCGAGACCAAGAACGTCAACTCCTTCCGCTACGTCGAGAAGGCGATCGAATATGAAATCGAGCGCCAGATCGAGGTGATCGAATCGGGTGGCAAGATCATCCAGGAGACGCGTCTGTTCAACCCGGACACGGGCGAGACGCGCTCGATGCGCACCAAGGAAGACGCCAACGACTACCGCTACTTCCCCGATCCGGACCTGTTGCCGGTGGTGGTGACCGCGGCGGACATCGAGGGCATTCGCGCCATCATGCCGGAGTTGCCCGAGGCCAAGCGCAACCGCTTCGTCGAGCAGTATGGCCTGCCCAAGTACGACGCCGGCGTGCTGACCGCCGAGGCGGCGCTGGCCGATTACTACGAAGCCGTGGTCAAGGCTTCCGGCGGCGATGCCAAGATCTGCGCGAACTGGGTCATCGGCGACCTGCTGGGCCTGCTCAACAAACAGGGCCTGAGCATCGACACCTCGCCGGTGTCTGCCGCCGCGCTGGCCGGTCTGGTGGCGCGCATCGCCGACAAGACCATCAGTGGCAAGATCGCCAAGGAAGTGTTCGAGGCGATGTTCGCGGGCGAGGGCAGTGCCGACGAGATCATCAAGGCCAAGGGCTTGGTGCAGATCACCGACGAGGGCGCCATCGCCAAGGCCATCGATGACATCATCGCCAAGAATCCGGGTCAGGTCGCGGAGTATCGCGGTGGCAAGGACAAGCTGTTCGGTTTCTTCGTCGGCCAGGCCATGAAGGCCACTCAGGGCAAGGCCAACCCCGAAGCGCTGAACCGCCTGCTCAAGGAAAAGCTCGCCGGCTGATTTGCCTTCGGGCGTGCAGAAACGAAAACGCCGGCTTGCGCCGGCGTTTTCGTTTACAGGCTCGTCGGCAGGGATGGTCAGGCATAGGCCTGAATCAGCGAGGCCGGCGTGGTCAGGCCCAGCGGCTTGACTTCGGTGCGGCTCAGGCCGGCCTCGGTCAGCAGCTCGCGCATCTGGCTGGCTTCGTAGGACTTGCCGCCGACGTTGAAGAAGTTCAGCGACACCACGGCGAAGATGCGATCGCGCTGGCCGCTGATGCCGACGAACTGGTCGACACACAGCAGCGTGCCGCCCGGACGCAGCGCAGCCTTGCACTTCTTGAAAAGCTCCAGGTTCTGCTGCGGATCGAACAGGTGCACCATGTTGCACAGCAGGATCACGTCCCAGTCGGTGCCGAGATCGTCCTGCAGGCAGTTGCCGACCTTGAGCTCGATGTTCTCGACGTTGCCTTCCTTCTCCATGATCTTGGTGGCCGTGCTGATCGGGCCGCCCAGGTCCATCACGGTCGATTGCAGGCCGAAGCGCTTGGTGAAGGAGCGTGAATACTCGCCGTGTGCGCCGCCGATATCGAGAAAGCGCTTGGAACCGGCCGGGATCGACACGCGCTTGAGCAGGTCGGGGATGATCAGGCGCGCGGCCTCGCGCATGCCGTAGGTATAGGTGCCCTGCAGCGCGCTGGCCTGCGGGTTGGCGACGTCGGCCTGGTGGAAGTCCATCTGCGGCCGGCCGGTCTTGAGATTCTCACCTAGGCCTTCCAGGCGCTTGTAGGTGTACATCTGCAGGATCAGCATGTGATGCAGGCTGTGCTTGGGGTCGAGAATCCAGTGCTTGACCCAGCGGCCGTTGCGGTACTTGCCGTCCTTGACCTTGAGGTAGCCGGTGCCGGCCAGCGCCTTGAGCAGAATGGTGATGCCTTCTTCGGAGAAGCCCACCTTCTCGGCGATTTCCTTGGGCGTCAGCCCGGGGCCTTCGGTGCCGATGGCGTGAAAGACGCCGGCGCGATTGGCTTCCATAATCGCTCGCGCCTTGACGACCTGCATCTGGCCATCGAGCAGCGGCACCGGAACCAGATTCAGTCGTTTGAGAATCGCAAGCGCCAGTTCCATGAAACTCTCCCGAAATTCAAATGAGCGACGAGCCCCAGGATTGGGTTGCAGGCCGCAGGTTGGTATGGATCGAATCGACTGCCCGGCGAAGCCCTGCTTCGCCGCCCCGTTGAAACCGGCAACCGGCATGCGCCACGGAGGCGCAGCTGGCTGCCTTCACTGCTTTGACCGATGCCCGCCGGCGACGGCTCAGGCGGCCTTGCCTTGCTGATTCAGCAGGCGCAGATCGGCCGCTTCTTTCCATCGCGCCAGATCGCCTGGATTGCCACTGTCGTTCCAGGGATGGAAGCCCGGCTTGAAATACGTCACGTAAGGCAGAAACATTTTGCGTGCCAGCCCGGGTTTGCCGAACAGGAAGCGCAGCAGCGTGCCCCAGCCCTTCCAGTCGGTGAGCGCCTTGTCCTTGGCCAGCATGCGGAACAGATTGCGGACCGCATTGAACCAGAAGCTCAGTGAGGTCAGCAGCATCACCGCGCAGCGCAGCAGATAGCCGCTGACGCCGCCATTGCGCACTGCGTTGAACACATCGAAAGCCACCGCCTTGTGTTCGGTTTCTTCGAGTGCATGCCAGCGCCACATCGCCGCCATTTCGGGATCTGCACCGTCGAGGATGGCATCGTTCGACAGCACGGCTGCCGACATGATGGCGGTGAAATGCTCCGCCGCACAGGTCACGCTGAGCTGAAACAGGGGCGGCGCCTGCAGGCGACGGATCTGGCTCTTGAGTTCGAGTTCCATATCGTCGGCATCGTAGCCCGCACGCTGCAGGGCATTGTTGAAGCCGCGATGCTCGCGCCCGTGCATCGCCTCCTGCCCGATGAAGGCTTCGATGTCCGACAGCAGCGCCGGATTCTTGATCTGCTCGCGATAGTGGCGAACGCTGTTGATGAAGAACTTCTCGCCTTCGGGAAAGCGCACCGACAGGGCGTTGAAGAAATGCGAGACGTGCAAACCCGCCGGATGCCAATGACGCACATCGCAGTTCGACACATCGAAATGCACATTCCGCATGCTGAATGGGTGTTCGCGCACGGATGATTCAAATGCCGTCATGGATACTCCTGAGAATGAGGGCGATCGGCGGGCTTTGGAACACAAGAATCGAGCCATGGCAGGCGAGGCTGTGAGCATCGATTCGACGCAATCCACTTTCGGCGACAGGGCTTTGATGAAGGTGGAAACCCCGCGTCTGGCCGTTGGCAGAGGTATTGCTTGTGACTTTAGTATATCGATATGACTGTAGTGAGTGAGGTAGCAATGGCAAGCCGACAGCGGCCGCCATTGATCACTTTGACGAGCCGTTGAAGAAGTCGGCTTGGTTCGCTAGTCGCCGACGGCGCCGTCAGGTTTGGATTTGTGCTGCTCAATCTATCTATTCGTTATCGAATCGGTGTTTCCGCCGGAAGCGCTGGGTCGAGCAGTTGAAGAATGCTTTGAGGCGGCCGTCTCGAATGGACGCAATGCGGATGTGGTACAGAAGGCGCCCTGGATGGCTTTCTCCAAAAAGCTGCGTCATGGCGAATTCCTTGCTTTAACTCCAGCAAAGCTGAAATTGAGTGTTAACCCTCAATTTCGCCTGCTCCAGAGGAGTGGAATGCTGTAGGGCTTTGCTTACCTCTCGGAGCCAATTGAATCAAAGGCTTGTATGGATCATCTTGTAGGAAGCCAGCAGACGTAAAACCCCTGGGTCGGGTTGCTGGCTGCTGACGGTTGAGTCAAGTCAGTACAGGTCTGAAGTGGTCGTTGCTTGCTTGGAAACTTGTATTTCTGGCAAGGATTAAGATTGCAGTTTGAGGACTGATGTGCGGCGAGCCGGTTCCGTGACCCCGGTATTGCCGAACAACAGGGTTCGGGTCGATGGTCGAGTAGTAGGGATAAGGCGCCGCTGCTGGCGGCGTCGATTTGTCTTTATTTTTATGGGGACTTGGCAATGCAAGACGAAGTAGAAGAACAGCTGCGACAGATTCTTGCGGACAGCATGAAAATCGATAAAAGCCTGGTTCAGCGTGGCTCCAAGCTCGAGGATTGGGGCGGTGACTCCCTGCAGTTCCTGGAAACCGTGTTCGAAATCGAAACGCATTTCGGCATCTCGTTTCCCGACATGCAGAACGAGAAAATTTCAGACTTCGACGGCTTGCTGCGTATCGTGAAGACGCAGATCGAGGCGAGCAATGGACAGGCGTAGAGTCGTCGTCACCGGGCTCGGCATCGTGTCGC